>MENF01000118.1 GCA_001769035.1 Bacteroidetes bacterium GWA2_32_17 | reverse complement strand
AATTTTTAAAAAGGGTTTTTAAGGTTCGACTAATTAGCTTATTGTTTAGATACCAGATAATTAATATGTCAATAAAAAATGGCAGTTCGTCAACATATATCAGTAAATTAAAAAATTATGAAAAAAAAATGCAAATATTTTTTTTTGATATCAAATTAACTGCTATATTTGCTCGCTAAAAAAATTATTATTAACATTTGTAAAATAAAAACTATTTAACATGACAAAAGCAGACATGGTTAATGAGATTTCCAAACATACTGGAATCGAAAAAGTTACTGTTCAAAAAACAGTTGAAGCATTTATGGAAACCTTAAAAGGTTCAATGGTAAAAGGTAATAATGTTTACCTTAGAGGTTTTGGTAGCTTTATTATTAAAAAGAGAGCTAAAAAAACAGCTAGGAATATTTCGAAGAATACTACTATTATTATTCCAGAACATTTTATTCCAGCTTTTAAACCTGCAAAATCTTTTTCAGGTAAAATTAAAATTCATGTAAAGAAATAGTATTTACTGGAATTTAGTTATGCCAAGCGGGAAAAAGAGAAAAAGACATAAAATGTCAACACATAAGCGTAAAAAGCGCTTACGTAAAAACAGACACAAGAAAAAACTTCGTTAATTGTTTGTGTTTTGTTAATTTAATACAATAAACCTATAGGGCGAAAGTGCTATAGGTTTGTTGTATTTATATATATTTGATTAATAAAATATTAAAGTGACCAGAGAATTAGTTTTAAATGTAACTTCGAGCGATATATCAATTGCACTACTTGAGGACAAGCAACTTGTTGAGTTAAATAAAGAAAAAAATAATTTACGATTTTCGGTTGGAGATATTTATTTAGGTCGCGTTAAGCGAATAATGATTGGATTAAATGCTGTTTTTGTTGATGTTGGATATCAAAAAGATGCTTTTTTACATTATTTAGATTTAGGACCACAAGTAATATCGCTACAGAAATATGTAAATCAGGCAATTTCGTCTAAAGAACCACATATATCTTTATATACTTATAAATTAAGCGACGATATTAATAAAAATGGTAAAATTTCTAACATTTTAAAAACCGGACAAACAATTTTAGTTCAGGTAGCTAAAGAACCAATTTCAACAAAAGGTCCCAGACTTACTTCAGAAATATCTATTGCCGGAAGGAATCTTGTTTTAATGCCTTTATCTAATAAAGTTTCTGTTTCGCAAAAAATAGATTCTATAGAAGAAAGAAACAGATTAAAAAGACTTATACAAAGCATTAAACCAAATAATTACGGTGTAATAATTAGAACTATTGCTCAAGGTAAAAAAGTTTCTGAACTTGATTCAGAATTAAAAGAATTAATTTCGAAATGGGAAAATGCTTTTAAAAATATTTACGAAACTAAACCACCCAAATTAATTATTGGTGAAATTGACAGAACTTCTGCCATACTTCGCGATATGCTTAATCCATCATTTAGTGACATTTATATAAATGATGAAACACTTTTTTCGCAGATAAAAGATTACATTAAAAGTATAGAGCCAGAAAAAGAAAAAATTGTAAAGCTATTTTCCGGAACAAAACCGATTTTTGAACATTTTGGAATCGAAAAACAAATAAAATCTCTTTTCGGTAAAACTGTTTCGATAAAATCCGGAGCTTATTTAATTATTGAACGCACTGAAGCTCTGCATGTTATTGATGTGAATAGCGGAAACAGGTCAGTTAATGAAAAAGACCAGGAGCGTAATGCCCTTGAAGTTAATATGCTGTCTGCCGAAGAAATTGCAAGACAATTAAGATTGCGGGATTTAGGTGGAATTATAGTCGTTGATTTTATTGATATGCACGAATCTGAAAACCGACAGAAATTATATGAGCATATAAAAACATTAATGGAAAATGACCATGCTAAACACCATATTCTACCATTAAGTAAGTTTGGACTATTACAAATAACACGTCAGCGAGTTAGACCAGAAACTAATATTGTTACAATTGAAGTTTGCCCTATATGTAAAGGTTCAGGTGAAGTCGCTCCATCAATTATTTTTGTTGACCAACTTGAAAGTAATATAGAATATTTATTAACAAAGATTACAAACAAAGTCATTAAAGTAAAGGTCCATCCTTATATTTATGCGTTTATAAAATCAGGTTTTATATCTATTCGTTTTAAATGGATTATAAAATATAAAAGATTGATAAAAGTTGCACCTGATAACTCTTATACACTTTTTGAATATCATTTTTTTGAATCGGGTGGAGAAGAAATTGAACTTTAGGACAGTTATATAAATCCGATAACTATCGGATCTGCGGTTCAGACATTTTTACATTGTCTTAACCACTGATTTATTTGATAGTTCGGCAAGCTCACTACAGGTTTTTATGATTAGCATGATTATGTCAGATGTTTCATGTCAAAGGTCAGATGTATATATTTCCGTAATATTTAATATTTGACATCTTACATTTGACTTCTGACATCATACATTTTTCACATTTTCACAAACCTTTCTACAACATTAAAATCCCCAACAATCCTTACTCCATAAACTCCCTGTTCCAACTCACTTATATCTATTACACTTTCATTTTGTTTTGTTGTAATTTGTTTTACTGGTTTACCCTGCATATCGTATATTGTTATAACTACAGGTGTGGTAATGGCTGTGCGTATTTTTACATGCAACTCGTTAGTGGCAGGGTTGGGGTATATCTCTACTTTTTTGGGATACCATGTTTCGGCAATACTACCTGTACCGCAGTTTTTTACAAATATTTGTACAGTATCGCTATTGTACCAGCCCCATGGGTCATTTACTTTTATTATTACCTGTTGCATTCCTAATGTTGTGGGTATGTATGGTACAAGTGTATCAATCCAAAGTGGCAATGTGTAAGGGTAATAAACGCTATCCAACGCAAGTGTATTGTTTGCATATATATAATAAGGTGCGCTTCTGCCTTTAAATTTTATATGTAGCCATGCTGTATCGTTTTTACATGCGGTATCGGGTGCTTGTAGTATTTCGCAAACTAAAGCTGTATCGTAGCAACTTTGTAAACCATCGCAACCGAGACTATCTGTTTTTACAAGCCAGGATTGCTGGGGTGGAATAAGAGTGTTATCATATACATAACCACCAAAAATATAACCACCATCGGCTGTTGTAGTTATTACATTAGGATTAATGCTTGTAAAATCTCCTCCATTATGTTTAAACTCACGATAGTAATTAACTTTATAGTCTCTATTTATATTTAAAATGAAGGCATTTGAAAATATAATAGTCATGTTAGTTATACTGAGGGCAACATTCCTTCCTAAAAAAGATATGGATGAATCTTCGTTCATTATTGCTTGTTCAAAATTGCTGTTAAATAATGTATCACCTGATGAAAAAGTATTTTTAAAATAAAACTCTTTGAAAACACTTAAATCATTATTTAATATTATTGCCCAAGGTTGGTACATCCTAAACCCGCTTGAATGTATTGCTATTCCTTTATCTCTTCCTGTAATAATTCTATTATTTGGTAACATTAGAGCATATGTAAACTCTCTATCAGAAAGAACAGGGTTTCCAAAAGCTGCACTTAAAATTTCATTTCCCTGTAAATCTGTTTTTACTACCCAGCCATCTAATCTGTCAAAACCAACAACACCACCTGATGCATAACTATAGGTTCCACCAAATAAATAATAATTATTACCCATTTGAAGACCTGAATTAAACCAATCGTGATCAACAGTGCTCCCATAAAGTTTATGATTTATTGTTGTCCCGTTTGTATCTAATTTAAGTAATAGTCCGTTTTCATATTTGTTTTGGAAATAATTTCCTATACTATCCTTTGAATCTGTTCCAATTAATATATATTCTCCTAAACTATTTATAAAAGAATTTTTAACATGTAAGCAGCCATCACAAGTAATATCTGTTAGCAGTATTTTAGTTAGTATTGTATCAAACGTGTTTGAATATTTTATCAGATATACTTTGTTTATTGTTGCAATGCCGTTTTGTATTGTACCGCCGGCAATGTAGTTTCCACTACCTGTTTTGTGTATTGCGTTAGGGCTACCATCGCCTATCCATGAAGACAAGGGACTAAAAGAGTAGCTTTTTGTCCATTTCTCGTTAGCTGTTGAATCAACCAATGTAATTGCATTCCTATACCATCCACCTAATATATATCCACTATCAGTAGGAATAATGGTATGAATATAATTGTTACTATCAAAAACAAAAGTTTTATTTAAATATGGTTGTTGGGCAATTGTAGAATTGCCCAACAGAAACAAAATTAATATGGTTACAAATTTATTCATTTGTATTATTCAACTACAAGCGGTTTTACGCAAATAGTTTCGGAACCGTTTTGTAAAGACACATAATATTTACCTTGGGCATAGTGCGAAACGTCAACTGAAACGGGATTAGAAGTATTCACGGTATTTAAAATATTAATTACTTGTCCGTTGTTATTATGTATTTCAACTATATAGCCTATATATTCGGCAGATATAGTAATAGTAATTAAAGTGCTCGCTGGATTTGGAGCAACATCTAATCCGCAGGGTATTTCCTCATCGTTAACGGGTTGCTTTGCAGCAGGCATCGCTCTTGTTTGTGTTAAATCTTTTACCCAGATACTACGGGGATAAATGGTATCGTAAGCAGTTTCGAGGAACGACATGGCATCAGCCTGGAAAAAGTTTGAAGTGTCGTTTGCAATACCCGTTAGCCATGTTTCGTTTTGTAAAATAAGCATGTTTTTTAAACTGTCGGGGGTTTGATTTAACTGTATTGTAAGATTTTGCATCTGAATAAAATCATTTGTTTCCGGAATACTTATTTCACTGGTTCCATCGTTCATTGCTGATATTTCGTTTAAATTGGTTTGAGCATCAACATAACGTGTCTTTTCTATAAAAACAGGAGCAGTAATAATTCTTTCGTTAAAACTACCTTTTTGCATTACATAAGCAAGCAGGGTATCAGTTTTTTCGGGAATGCTATCATCGGAAAGAGCAGAAATAACAAGGTCGCCAAATACATCGTTAATTCCGAAATCACGATTTGCAATTTCGTTTTCGAGGTTAGTTCTTGCATTATTGTTGTTTGTTTGTGCTGCCCACATAAGGTTTTTAAAGTTCTGGTTTACATTCATAAGGTTGTCCGAACCACTGATTTTTTTGATTAATTGATTACCTT
>MENF01000117.1 GCA_001769035.1 Bacteroidetes bacterium GWA2_32_17 | reverse complement strand
ATAACGAATACTGAATAACGAAGTTAAAAACAACAATCAGCGTTTTCCGCGTCAATCAGCGTCAAAAAAAATCAAATACCAAATATCAAATACCAAACTCTAAACTCTAAACTTTAAACCTGAAACTCTAAACTAAAAAACAATAAACTTTTTAATTAATTTTTCTTTAAAATGTTAAATTCGCTCCAATGCTTGGAATTATTGGTAACTGATTAACTCTCTCGTGCTTAATTCTATCAAAATAAAAAATATTTTCGCGATTATAAACATTTGTTGTGCTAAATGTTATTTCCAAAACTGAATTTTTTGATAATTCAAAAGTCTTTTTAAGAGTAATATCTAATCTATGATAAGCGGGTAAGCGTCCGGTATTTAAATCGCCATATAAAATTCCCAGTTCGCCATTTTCGGATGGAACATTTGTAAATACGCCATTGTCAAATGGTAGTCTTTCGTAATAACCTGCAGTTTTACTAAATGGGAATCCTGAACCAAAATTCCAGCGTGCACTTAATTCCCAATCTAATCCTTTACCAAAAGTTCGTGTAGCAACTAAATTAACATTATGCCTGCGGTCGTAATGCGGGTAATATGTATTAAATCCATCGAACCTGTTTACAAAACCCAACGAATACACAACCCAAATATAAGTTCGTTTATAATCGTATTTTAATGTAAAATCAGTACCATAAGCGTTGCCGGTTTCAATCACAAAATCTTTTTTCAGTTCATCAGGTTTATCGTGATTTTCGGCTATATCATCGTAAATTTTATTTCTGTTTAAATTAGTAAGTTGAGTATTCCTTTTTATATAACCTTCAACATTAATATTAATTTTTTTAGATAAATCAACCTCAAAACCTAAAATTGCATGCCATGCTTTTTGTAACGAACTGTTAACTGAATTGCCGTTAAATTCGCTTTGTAAATCGCCAAGTTCAGGACTACTTAAAAAACCATAAAAAAGATTTACAACATCACGGTCGCTGGTTGTAGCAACAAAATTTTGAGAATATAAGCCACCTGCAAATTTAATTCTGAAGTTTTTAGCCATATTGTATTTTACACCAATTCTTGGCTCGGGTGATGCTTTAGATAATGATGCGTAATATTGAAGCCGGAAACCAGGCTCTATAATGAATTTGTTTAATGTTATTTTATACTTCAGAAATGCTGCTAGTTCTGTTGTATTTTGTTGCTGGTCAATTTTTCGTTGAGCACTATTATAATAATTAAAATCAGTTTTAAACCCTAAACCCTCTATTCCATAATTAATTTCATTTTTGCCAATAAAGTAAACAAAAGATAATCCTAAATTAAACCCGCTTATATAGCTGTTTAGTGGCAATTGGTCGAGTTCGTTTAATGTTATATTATAATTAGAAAAGCTAAAATTAAATTTGAATAAAAATGGTGAACCAGATGGAACAAGTATAACATTACTTCCAACTCCAAACGAGTTCCAATCGAGGTTTGAAAGTGCTTTGTATTTTACTTTATCAATAAATTTAAAACCGAATAAATTCACTTTACTTCCATTTTCGGTGTTTAATGTTAATTTACCGTAGAAGTCGGTAAAACTAAAAGGAATTCCTGCCGAGTCAACATAACTGTATAAATATTTTGATGATTCTTTAATATAGGAAGTTTTTCCCGAAAAAACATAAGATAGTGAAGTTTTAGTATTGTCTTCGCCTTTAAAAACAGGACCTTCGAGCAATAGTTTTGAACCAAAAGTTGTTGCAGATAATTTTCCTGCCTGCCGGTTTTTATTTCCATCGCGCATAGTTATATCCATAACTGATGAAATTCTGTCGCCATATTCGGCATTAAATCCACCTGTGTAAACATCGGCATTGCGAATTAAATCGGAATCGAAAACCGAAAAGAACCCAATAGAATGAAAAGGATTGTAAACGACCATTCCATCTAAAAGAACTTTATTTTGAATAGGTGAACCGCCTCTTATATATAATTGTCCGCCTTGGTCGCCGGTAAATACAATGCCCGGTATAACCTGTAAGTACTGAGCAAAATCGGGTTCGCCACCTACGCTAGGTATTCGTTCGATTTGTTTTGGCGTTATTTTATTCACAGAAATTCGTACTTGCTCTGTTTTATCTTGTTTTTCGGCAGATATAATTGCTTCGTCAAGCATAACCGCCGATTCGGTTAAATATATTTTTTTTGTAATAAGTTCTTTATCTTTTAATGTTATATTAACCGACATTGATTCGTAACCAATAAAATTTGCCTGCAAAGTATAATTTCCTGCTGGTACTTTAGTTAAATTAAAAAACCCGTTTACATCAGTAGAACCACCAATTTTAGTACCGGTTAAAAACACATTTGCGAAAGGAATTGCTTCGCCATTTTTTTTATCGTAAACAAAGCCTCTTATAACACCTTGCGACAATATATTGGCTGAATTAATTAACAACAATACAGTTACAATTATAAAAAATTTACACATAATTAATTTTTAATTATATTATCGAGGTATTTAATGTGTTCCTTAATAATTGAAGATTCTTTTTTGCTATCTTCGATTTTTAATGTGAAATCTTTTAGTAAAGATTCTGATTTTTTCGATTTTGAGAAAAACCCAATATTGTTTTCTAAAGTTTTTAGTTCTGTCTCAATTTGATTTAATCTTTTAGTAAGTGTTTCGCGTTCGAAATAAAGTTTGTCGTGTGAATCCTGTTGTTGCATAATGTTTTCGATATGCATTTTAAACTTTATATTTTCTTTTTTCTTATCGTCAACTTTTAACGAGTTAAATGCATTATTAATTGTTTTTTTGTATTTTTCCTGAATAATACTTCTCTTATTTTCGGGAACGAGTCCAATTTCAACCCATTCTTTTTGAAATTGTTTTAAATTATTCAAATCTTCTTCACAATTTTCGGTATATGTATAATTATTAATGTTTTCGATAAGTTGTTCTTTTTTCTTTAAATTTTCGTCAAGCAATCCGTCAATAGTACTGAAATGTTTATTTTTATTTTCAAAAAACTCATTACATGCTACCCTGAATCTGTTCCATATTTTATCCGAAAATTTTCGTGAAACCGGACCAATTCTTCTCCACTCTTTTTGAAGCTGAATAAACTCGTTTGTAGTTTTTTTCCAATCGTTACTATCTTTTAACGATTCGGCTTTCAAGCAAATATCAGTTTTAATTTGAAGATTGTTGTTTTCTTCTTCCATTATCAATTTGTAGAATTCTTTTTTAGCGGCAAAAAACGAGTCGCTAGCATCTTTAAACCGTTTAAATATTTTTGTGTTTTCGGATCTGGGAACCATTCCTATAGTTTTCCAAACTTGCTGAAGTTCAATAAAATCATTTGTTCCGTTTTCCCATTCTTTGTATCTGTTATATACTTTTGATGAAATTTCTTCGGCTTTTTCGCAAAGAATAGTTTTAGCATTCAAATTTCCTTCAAATTCTTCTTTTTTCTTTAAATAATATTCCTGATGATTTTTGTGAATTTGTGTTGTTGCTTCGTGTAATCTTTGCCAAATTTCATCTTTTTTATCGGTCGAAACCGGACCAATTTCACGCCAACGTTCGTGTAATATTTGTAATTCGCCAAAAGCTTTTCTAATGTCTTTTTCAATAATCAGAGATTCTACTTTTTCGCAAAGCTCAATTTTACTGTCTAAATTTCTGCGAAAATCTATTTCACGGGCTTCTTTGTTTAACTTAAGCCAATTGTAAAATTCCTGAACTGTAAAGTGGTACGAGTCATACAGGGTTTTCATTTCATTTTGTGGAACTATACCTGTTGTTCTCCATTTGTCCTGCAAGTTGTGAAAATCTTCTATAGTATGTTGTAACAATTCTGGTTTGTTAATCAGTTCTTTTATCGAAGCAATAATTTCCTGTTTAATTTTATAATTAGCGATTTTTTGTTCTTCAATAGTTTTTGTTAATTCATTTCTACGTTCGCGATAATCTTTGTAAAGTTGTTTAAATTCTTCTTCAACTTTATCAGGTTCTTGTATATATTTTTCTAAATCTCCGCCTTTTTCAATAAATTTTTTACGAAGCTCTTCATTTTCTGCTTTATTTTTTTTATAAAAATTTACTTTTATATTTTCAATTTCATTTCTCAAATAAGTAATTTTTTTTTCGCTTAAAATTTGTTTGAATTTCTGAATTAATTCTAATTTTGTTAAGCTCGAGTAATCAATATAGTTATCTTCATTGTCAATATTTTGAATTTCGTTTTTTATATTATCCGAAGGTATAGAACCAACTACATCTATAGATGCTTTATTCTCTGATTGCAAATCAAAAATGCGAGAGGTAAAGTTTTTCGAGGTTTCTTCTGTTTCATTGTTCTCTAATGATTTACTTTCAGTATTAGGCTCTATACTATTATTTTCAGTTGAGAAATCACCCATTGAGTTTTGTTCTAATTCGTTTTGTTCCATGAAAATTTAATTAACGCAATAAATAATTGATTTTTAAAACACGAAATTATATATTTAACTGCTAATATCAAAAAAAATAACAATAATTTTATTTGAAACTGAACATGTTTTAAAAATCTTTTACAAATATTTACAAAATTTATTTAAGTTTGTTGTAATTTATTTTATTTTTGGAATTATAATTACTGATACTGTTTATATTAAAAACATGGTTTGTAACTGTTGCATTAAAGTTATTAATGAAGAGTTTGCAAAAAATAATATAATGGTTATTTCTATTGAATTGGGTAAAGCAACAATTTCTTATGCTCCTGAAAAAACAAACAATAAAATAATTGGTAAAATTTTAAAAGTAAACGGATTTGATTTAATATCGGACAGGGAAACAATTATTGTAGAGCAAATTAAAAATGCTGTTATTGAGCTTGTGCATTATTCAAACAATGTAAATTCAATAATAAGAAAGTCCGATTATATTATCGAAAAATTAAATATGAGTTATCAAAACATTTCAAAACTATTTTCACGACACGAAAACATTACACTCGAAAAATATATTATTTTACAAAAAATTGAACGGTGTAAAGAACTTATCTGGCAAAAGGAATATACTTTAAGCGAAATAGCTTATATGATGGATTTTAGCAGTGTTCAGCATTTGTCAAATACATTCAAAAAAATAACAGGATACTCTGTAACTGATTATAAAAAGAATGGAATACTTAATAAGCGAACAATTGATAAGATATAAGAAATTGTAATTAGAGTCTGTCTATAAAGTCCGCTGACTGCGTTATGCTCGTTTTGAAAACAGTCATTTACATAAGTAAACTCCTTGATTTTCAAAACT
>MENF01000116.1 GCA_001769035.1 Bacteroidetes bacterium GWA2_32_17 | reverse complement strand
TTATGGTTTTTTATTATTAGGTGAATTAAAAATATATTTATATTTGTTGCTGAGTAGTAACCAATAATTCAAGTCCTACAGACTTGGATAAAGAAAAAAAAATAAAGATGTTCAATTTATTTTTTCACAAAGACTTATTTTCCTTTATTTAGGAAATTTGCCTGATATTTAAGACAAAACTTTAATTCCCATAACAATATGGTCATCAACTTGTTCCATTTCGCCTCGCCAATTAAGGATTTCTTTTTCTATTAAATCTCTTTGAATTTTCATTGGTTTAGTGTGAATTTCGGTTAAAAATTCCTTAAAACGTTTATACATATATTTTTTACCTTTTTCGCCGCCAAACTGGTCGGCAAAACCATCGGAAAAAAGGTAAATAGTATCGCCTGTTTTAATTTCAATATTATTACATTCAAAAGGGATATTCATTTTATCGTGAAGTCCAACAGGCATTTTATCTCCCTTGTATTCAATAAGTTCTCCGTTTCTGATTAAATATAATGGGTTATTTGCTCCACTAAATTCGAGTTTATGATTTAAATATTCATAAACAATAAGGTTAATATCCATTCCATCTTTAGTTTCGCCTTCGCGTCCCGATTGGTTTAACGATTCAATTATTGATTCACGCAAACGGTTAAGCACTATATCCGAATGTGTTACCTCGGGTTTTGAAATGATTTCGTTTAAAAAACTAATACCTAACATACTCATGAATGCTCCGGGTACTCCATGACCAGTACAATCGACTGCTGCTGCAACAATTACGTTTGAACGTTCAATTTTTTTAAGAAAGTAGAAATCGCCCGAAACAATATCCTTAGGTTTATAGTAAATAAAATATTCAACATAATCATTGTTTAAAGCGTTTTCGGTAGGTAAAAGTGCTTCCTGAATTCTTTTAGCATAGAGAATGCTATCAGTAATATCTTTGTTTTTATGTTCAATTTCTTTATTTTTATCAAGAATTTCATCTTTTTGGCGAACAACTTCGGCAGTTCGTTCAACAACTATCCCTTCTAATCGTCGTTTATCGGCTTCGAGTTTTCTGGTATAAATTTTTATAGAGAAAATCAGAATAAGAATACCTATAATAATATATCCTATATAAGCCCAAGTTGTTCTCCACCATGGTGGAGAAATTTCAAATTCGTATTCTCCAATATTACTTTCAATATTATATACATTTAATGCTTTTACTTTGAATATATATTTTCCTTCGTTTAAGTTAGTGTAAACAGCTTTATTGTCAGAAGACCATTTCGACCATTTTTGGTCTAATCCTTCAAGCATACAGCTATATTGCAAATTGTTTTCATCTTCGAAATAAGGTGCTGCAAATGTAAAAGTCAGGTTATTAAATTTATATTGTAAAGTTGGTTTTAATTCAGAGGGTTGTGTTAATGAAGGCACATTGTATCCTTTATTAATGTTAGAAAAATAAGTTCCGTTAAATAGTATAGAATCGTTTGCGTTAATTGTTACACTGCGAATAATTGTATTATATTTCACATTATAATCTTTTTTAAAATTGTTGTCGTAATAATATAATCCTTCAGAACCACCAATCCAGGTTAATCCGTCGGGTTCAGAATAGATAACCTGAACCGACATTTGAGGTAATCGTTTAAAAGGAACTGTATCGGCTTTAAATTCATCGTAATGTTTAATGAATTTAAAAACTTTATTATCTATGTTAACCCAATACTGATTATTAAATCCGGTGTAAAATGCTCTAATGTTTCGGTTATTGAGGTTTAGTTTATTGCCAAAAATATTTTTAGGAATAAATTTGTTATTTTTTTTGTCAAATTCGTAAAATCCCTTTGCTGTCGAAAAAATTAAACCTAAAGGAGTATTGGAAACAAAAATATCGTTCATTACAGGTAGCCCGTCATTTGTTGTAAAGTTTTTTACAGAACCATCTGTTGCTAATTTGTAAACTCCATTTACTAAACTGCCTATCCATAAATTTCCTTCGTTATCTTCTGATAAAGATCTTATTTCTAAGTTTTTTATTTTTTGTGGTTCCGAAATTGTAAATTTCCCATTTTTATAGGTTGCTATTCTAAGTCCTCTTTGATCTCCAATATATAATGTGTTCTTTTTTGTTGAAGATACACACATCGCTTGAATGTATGTATTAAATAATGAATCGGGGACATTTATTTTATTATTATAAATTTCGGAGAGTGCAGAACTTGAACCAATTATTAGATGTTGTTCACCATCAATATTCATTAATTTAAAAACATTTATTGTTTGTCCTTTAAATCCTGGTACTGGAATAAATACAGGGAACCCGTTATTGTTATATATTAATTCATATAATCCTATTTCAGTAGCAACATATAATGTTCCATTATATCTAATTATATCGTAAATTGTTCCTGATAATTTCGATTCTTTTGAAAAATACCTAATAGGACTATCAAATTCAACTTTAGATATCCCTAAAGTTTGCGTTGCCCATATTATTCCTTGGTCTTTACAGTAGTATATATCGCTTATTTTATTGTCTTGAAGTCCAATTGAGTCGTTGTAAACTTCAACAAGTTTTCCTTTTTTTTCAGAAATGCCAATGCCTGAATTATATGTTCCCCATGCATATAAATCGTCATTAATTTTAGTACTACAATATGCATTGTTATCAATTAAAAATTTGTCAGTTTTTTTAAATTGTTCGTTATTTATTGGCTTTTCAGTTGTGCCATCTAATGTGTTATATAAAAATAATCCTTTATCAGTGTAAATTAATAATATTCCTCTTTTATAAGTTGTTATGTTAAAAATGTCTCTATTAATGTAAAACTCTCCTCCTTTAACATTTTCAACCTTATCTCCATTAATTTTAAGTAGTCCTTCTATATAATTACTTATATATAAAATTCCATCTACGTAAAAGCTAAAAAAACTTTGTTTGGGTAATTTTATAGGAATAATACTTCCATCATTATTACAAATAATTATGTTACCTAAAGCGCAAAAATAAACTTCGTTTTTGTTTCCTACGTATGTTTTCCATACATCGTTTAATTTAAACTTTGACGTATCTGTTTTGTTATTAAGTGATTGGTAAATTAATTTACCACTTGCATCAGGTTCTAATCTGCCAAATTCACCAACGGTACCAACATAAACAGTTCCATTACTATCTACAGTAAGTGAGCGAACAATAGAATTGTTAGGAACAGGAATTTTTCTCCATGTTTCTCCATCGTATTCTAAAACTCCATTATCATTATTTCCAACGTAAATAATACCACGTTTGTCGCGAACTACAGCCCAATTTTGATTGTGTGCATTATATTCTTTAGGTGAGAAATTTCTTAAAAAAGGAATTCCATTTTTATTTATTTGAGTATATCCAAAGAAATAAAACGATGAAAATATAATTACAAGTGATATTTTAAAAAATGTATATCGCATAAAATTGAACCATAAAAGTAAATTTTTTCTTTTAGAAAAAAAAATATTTTTACAAATTAGAATTTCATATTTTTGGAAATTATTTTAAAGGATTAATTATTAATGAAAATTGCTATTGATTTTGATGGAACAATTGTTGAGCACAAATACCCTGAAATTGGTGAAGAAAAATTATTTGCAATAGAAACTCTAAAACAAATTAAAAAGCAAGGGCATCAACTTATTTTGTGGACATACCGAACAGGTATAGAACTTGAAGATGCTGTTTTATTTTGCAAGCAACGTGGGCTGGAATTTTATGCAGTAAATAAAAATTATCCCGAAGAAGTGTTTGACGAAACAACACCCCGAAAATTAAATGTTGATTTATATATTGATGACCATAATTTTGGAGGATTTGTTGAGTGGAATAAGATATGGGAAAGTTTTACTAAAGAAACGATGGAAAGTTTGGAAAATAAGTTTTTAAAAAATCAAAAAATGTCTTTTTGGAAAAAAATATTTGGGAAAAAGTAATGCTACAGATTCCACAAATAACACAGATTAAAATCAAGCGGTTATGATTTATTAAGTTTTTATTGAATTTATTCAAATGAAAAATAAGAAAAAGACATTTTTAGGTAAAATTTTTCGCATTCTTAAAAGAGCAATTCTTGCATTTTTTATTTTAAGTATTTTAACTGTTGTTTTATATAGGTTTTTGCCTGTAACTTTAACTCCATTAATGATTATCAGACTTGGGGAACAAGCTATAAATGGTGAATCTTTAAAATTGCACAAACGATGGGTTCCTATCGAAAAAATTTCGCCAAATATTATACAAGCTGCAGTAACTGCCGAAGACCAAAATTTTCATAATCATTATGGGTTTGATTTTAAAGCAATGAAAAAAGCTTACAAAAGCAATAAACGAGGAAAAAAAATTAAAGGGGGAAGTACTATAAGTCAACAAACTGCAAAAAATGTATTTTTATGGACATCGCGTTCATATATAAGAAAAGCATTTGAAGGGTATTATACTGCTTTAATGGAACTTACATGGAGTAAAAAACGAATTATGGAGGTTTACCTTAATGTTATTGAAATGGGTGATGGTATATATGGAGTAGAAATGGCATCGCAAACTTATTTTAATAAATCTGCAAAAAAATTAACTGAAAATGAAGCAGCACTTATTGTTGCTTGCTTTCCAAATCCACGTATATGGAATGTGTCAAAACCTACAAATTATATAAGACGAAGACAACAATGGATAGTAAACAATATGGGAAAAATGAGGAATGTTAACTGGAGTAAATAGTGTCTGTCCATAATGTCAATATTTTTAATTTATAGGGTATAGAGGTATAGGGTATAAGGGAATAAGGAATGACGGCTAATTGCTTATACCATATACCTTTATACCTTATTTCCATTAGTTCAGAATTATAAATATGATATAAATTTATAAATTTTTTCGACTTTATAGACAAGCAGTAAATAGTGTTTGTAAGTAATGTAGGGCATTTTTGAAAGTTTAAAATTACTGGTTACTGGTTTTTGGTTTAACCATGAACCACAAACTGAAAACTAAAAACAAATAACCAAAGATTGATATTACATACAGATACTACTAGTGTTAACTTGCAATAGTAATCTATATTAAAAATAAATAACATATAACATTTAACATAAAACATTTAACATATAACATAAAACATTTAACATAAAAACATAAAACAAGAGATGACTATGTGTTTTTCCCTGATTTGTTTTTACGAAACGAGAACTCAATCAATCTGTCTTCTAAGTCATATTTTATATTTGTGTTCATACTTAAAAATTTATCATTTTTTGTTAAGTGTTATATGTTTTAA
>MENF01000115.1 GCA_001769035.1 Bacteroidetes bacterium GWA2_32_17 | reverse complement strand
TGAATAACAGAATAATAGAGCTTAAGTTGACGCGTATGCCCTACGGGACTTTTAGATTCTATCCCGAAGTTTCGTAGCTACCGGTTTTAACTCTTAATTCGCATTAATAATAAAAAAACTAAAAAAAGACGCTTCATTTATGAAGCGTCTTTTTTACTAAACCAAATTACCCTTGCGGGATTTTTTTTTACTCTGGAGCAACTGTGCTATCAACTGTTGCAGCAACAGAATCAACTGTTGTGTTTAAATCTTGTAAAGCTTGATCTAACTGTGAATTTAAAGAATCAAGAGCTTTAACATCTTTATCAGATGGACCACCACATGAAGCTAATGCAAACATTGAAGCTACGAAAAGACCGAAAATAACTTTTTTCATTTTTTTAGATTTTAAATTAAACAATTGTGTTAACTTTACTTTAATGTTAAAAGATTTAAAAGGTAACCCAATAATTTTTTTTAAATACCAAATTTAAAAACAAAATTTTAATACTTCATAATTCGATATTCAGTGTTCGATATTTGTTATTTTTTAAACTTTGAATTTTGTACCTTGGGTAATTTGTTATTTGAATTTTCATCTTCTTTATGTATATTTGCAAATATTTTTTATTTGTAATAATTAAAGGGTTACTTTTTTAAAAATTCAATATTAAATAACGAAATCAGATGAAATTAGCAAATTATTGGAGCGAAGCAGATTTATTAAAAGGTGTAAAAGAAAATAGTGAGTTAGCAATAAAATCTATTTACAAGCTTCATTTTGCTATGGTTGAGAATTTTATTCGACTTAATGGAGGAAATTCCCAAGATGCGAAAGATGTTTTTCAGGAGGGTTTTTTAGTTCTTTATCGTAATGTAAAAAAAGATGACTTTAAACTTGATTGCAAAATCAAAACTTACCTTTATTCAGTTTGCCGAAGAATATGGCTTACCGAATTAAAACGTAAAAATAAAGTATCAACATTAGTAAATGAACTTGATGAATTTATTACTGTTGATGATACTGAAATTGATGAAAACAATGAGCAAGAAAAAATGTTATCACATTTATCACAATGTTTAGAATTACTTGGTGAACCTTGTAGTTCTTTACTTTCAGATTTTTATCTGAATAACTATTCGATGCAGGAAATTGCCGATAAAATGGGTTATACAAATTCCGATAATGCTAAAACTCAGAAATATAAATGTCTTTTAAGGTTAAAAAAGATTTTTTTTAAAAATGAAATATTAAAGAAGGAAACAATTAACTAAGTTAGAAGTGAAAAGTTCAATAAAAAGTTAGAAAAACAATAGTCATTCAATTGTAACTCATTGTAAAAGACAAAGCATGACAAAGTATGATAATAAACGATTAACAATAAATGGATTTATTAAGACTTACAGAATTAAGCGAGAAATATTTTAATGGTTCATTAAACGATATTGAAAATAATGAACTTTTATCTGCAATTAGTTCAGATTCAGAACTCAATTTGCAATTTAAAGAGAATATTACTCTTTTTAAAAATTTAGATTTGTTAAGAGAAAAACAACTAACAAAAAAACTTTTTGGTGAAGTTGATAACGAAAAATATAAATTAAAAAATAATTCATTTGATTTAAAACAAAGAATTATTCATTTTTCAGCAGTTGCCGCTGTTACGATTTTTGCAGTTGTTGGGACTCTCTATTTTTCAGGCTGGTTTTCGTACAGGAGCCATATTCAATCATATACAAGATTGGGTAATAATATTAGTACTTTAACAAACAATCAAAAATCACTTTGGAGTGCATTATTTTCGAACGATAAATCGGAACATTCATATACCACAGGCACAGGTTTTGCAATTTCAACTAATGGATATATTATTACTAGTTACCATATAATTAAAGATTTCGATTCTATTTTTGTTGTAAATAATCAAGATTCGTTATTTCGATATCATGTCACTTTAGTTTATAATAATGAGAATTCCGATTTAGCAATATTAAAAATTTCAGATTTTAATTTTAATTCATTAGAAAAAATTCCATTTAAATTATCAAATGAAAAAATAAACTTGGGAGAATATGTTTACACTTTAGGTTATTCGAAACAAAATATTGTGTTTGGCGAAGGTTCGATAAGTTCTTACACTGGTTTTAATGAAGATTCATTAACAATACAAGTCTCAATTCCTTCGAATCCTGGTAATAGTGGCGGT
Organism: Bacteroidetes bacterium GWA2_32_17; assembly: GCA_001769035.1. GTDB lineage: Bacteria > Bacteroidota > Bacteroidia > Bacteroidales > GWA2-32-17 > GWA2-32-17. Next base: position 3,086 of record MENF01000115.1, on the reverse strand, counting down.
CCAATATTAAATTCGAAAGGCGAAATTGTTGGAATGTTATGTGCAAAAAGTAATGAAATTGATGGTGCTACTTATGCCGTAAAATCAGAGTATTTGTATAATGTTATTGATAGTCTTAATTCAAAACTCGATAACGATAAAGTAATTTTACCTAAATATAACAATTTGTTAAAACTAGACAGACCTCAACAAATTAAGAAAATACAAAATCTGATTTTTAGAGTAGAAGCGTACTAATTCTGTTTAATTTTTCTTACCTGAATATCGGGGAAATTTAATGGGTTTTTAACTTTATCAGTTATAACATTAACAACTTTAACATCATTATCTTGATTATAATGTAAAATATATATGCCGTTATTTTCGTAGCCACCTTTTTCGCCTAATTTTACAAAATTAAAATTTGCCTGAAGTAAATTTACATCTATATTTGGCAAACATTCTTGAAAATTGTTACCGTAATTTTTTAAAACTTTTAAAAAGTAAATGCCTGTATCAAACCCTAAAAAGCTAAATTTACTTGGTTCGCATTTATAATTACTTCTATAATCAATAATAAAACTTTTTACATTCAAATTTGTGTAATCAGTATAAAACGGAACAAATGAATACATATTCAAATTATGCAAATATTCAATTTCTATATTGTTATCAAATTTTTTCCACGAAGGCATACCTACAAGAATGATTTTAAATTTTTTTGTCAGAGGTTGAAGTTTGGTTAGTAAATTAATAACAAAGATTTGATTACCCGAAGGTATAATAATAACATTTATTGTATCTTTTTTTAAAGAATTTTCAACACCACCAAATCCTAATTGACTGTATTGTATTTCTTTATAAGGAGCTTGGGTAGAATTAAAATTTTTAGTGTATTCTTTGAATAATATACTCTTGTAATTTGTTATAATTTCTTTTTCAGGTTCGGTTTCATTATTAATTACAATATAATTGAAGTCTTTAAACGATGCTAAATATTTGGTAACTTGGAGCATTTGATTATTGAAACTTGGGTTAATAACAAAAATTCTTGAGTTATTAATTGCTTCGGAGTTTTGAGAGTTAATAGGAAAAACGATGTTTATGCCCTTACTGAGTGCGTAATCGGCTACTAATTTAAAATTTTGTTCGTAAACCGGACCAATAATTAAATCGGAGTTATCGAGTTCACCTTTTGAAATTATTTCTAATGCTTTAGCAGAATCCTTTTTTATATCAATTAGCTTTAATTCAACATTAAGACCGTCTTTTTTCATTGAATCTAAAGCTAACAGAAACCCTTCGTAATATTCTAAAAACGGTTTTGGTTGAGGCGAAAAGTTTGAATTTAATAAAGATGCTTCGTCTTCATTTTCTAATGTAAAAGCATCACTTTGAATTGGCAACAATAATGAAACTTTAAATGTTTCATGCTTATCAGTATAATTATAATTTCCACAATTAATGGATTTTACAGGTTCAATGTATTCTATAGTATTACTTATTTTTATAGAATCGGATTTTGTTTCTAATATAATTTCTTCATTATTTGCTTTAATTATTCTGTTTTTTGGAATTTTTATTATTTCCCCGTTTTTTAAACCATTTTTTTCTAATTCCGGGTTATATTGATATATCGCATCTATTGACACATTGTATTTTTTTGAGATGGAATACATTGTCTGGCTCTTTTCAATTTTGTGATAAATAAATCTAGTAGTATCTCTTTTTTCTGTTTTAACAGTTACATTATTTGTTGATTTTTGTGGAATATTTATTTTTTGCCCTATTTGTAAGCCATTGCTTAATCCGGGATTATTTTTATTTAAATCATCAATACTTATATTGTATTTTTTTGAAATTGAATAAAGAGTTTCACCTTTTATTACAATATGTATTTTATTATTTTGATTATTGTTTGTAACTTCATTATTTATTGGAATATATAGCTTTTGCCCAACTTTAAAATTTTCAAATATTTCGGGGTTTTCAAAAGCAATAATATTTTGGTCGATGTTATAAACTTTACTTATTGCGTATAGTGTTTCACCTTTTTGAATTTCGTGAACGTAGTATTTTTTATTATTAATTATTTCAACTTTAGTGCTTTTCTTAATTTGTTCCTGAGCATAAGTTGTAATTGAAATAATTGCTAAAGTAATAATAATAAATATGTTAGTTATTGTTTTCATTTAAAATTGAGCCAAATTATTTATTTACAAATATAAATTTTTGTTTTAAATTTAACTTATTTAAAGTGACTGTAATATTTGAATAGTTTTTGTGTTAATATTGTGCAATTTGTTTTTATAAAAGTATGAAATATATATTTCGTCTTTCTTGCGACAATTACATGACTCTCTATTGCTAATTTCTTTGCCAACAATATTTATAGAAATTAATATAGAGTCGCCTTTAGAGTAATTGTTAAAAGTGTTTGATTTTCCTAAAACTGATAAATTAAAATTTGTAAAACTTCTATTTTCAATACATAAACTTTTAATTTTCAATATATTTGTGTCGCAAAGTGTTTTAAGTACAATATGATAATTAGTTCCGGAAATATCTTCTTGTTCACTTGCCCATTTTTGCGAAGTAGCCCTAATAAACTTTAAATGCGTTGTTGAACACGAAATAAGACAACAATAAATAATTATTTTTAAAACAACCTTCATTATTAGTTAATTGTAATTATTTGCAAAATTAGCTAATTTTAAGTTATATTAACTCATGTTACGCAGGTTTAATTGCTAAAATGATAATTTTGTTAATAAATTGTAAATCATTGAAAATAAGATTATCACGCAAAGACGCGAAGTTCGCAATGAAAACAGATATTTAAACCTAATAGGAACAATTATTCACAGTCCCGAAGTTCATAAGCAAATGGACGAGACGGGAGCGAGTGATTGCGTGATTATATGAGAAACATATAGTTTGAAGAAAAACTCATGTAAGCACGCAATGAAAAAATCATTCACCCCGTTGGATATTCCATTTTTATTGCATAATGGCTATTCAACATAATTAGTCGTCCCTTAAAAAGTATTAAACGCATTAATTATCAAGTATTTAAGTTAATAATAATCCATTTTTATTTGCAAGAA
>MENF01000114.1 GCA_001769035.1 Bacteroidetes bacterium GWA2_32_17 | reverse complement strand
ACAGTCATTTACATAAGTAAACTCCTTGATTTTCAAAACTTCGCAAGCCTTGTCATCGAACTTTATATTCCAGACTCTTGACTTTATGGACAAACACTAAATAGATTCTTCACTCCGTTCAGAATGACAAAAAGATTAGTTAAAAAGCAAATAAATTAAATCAACAACTCTGCTCGAATAGCCCCATTCGTTATCGTACCACGAAAGAACTTTAACAGTTTTACCAAGTACCATTGTGCTTTGTGCATCAAAAATACTTGAATGTGAATTATGAATAACATCAACCGAAACAATAGGGTCTTCGGTATATTCTAAAATGCCTTTTAACGGACCTTCGGCAGCTTTTTTCATTACCGCATTAACTTGTTCTTTAGTTACTTCTACTTTTAAATTTGCAACAAAATCTACTAATGAGCCGGTTGGAGTTGGAACTCTTATTGCCATTCCATCAATTTTACCTTTTAAAGCAGGGATTATTTTTCCAACAGCTTTTGCTGCACCTGTTGTAGTTGGTATTTGCGAAACTGCACAGGAACGGGCTCTTCGTAAATCTTTATGCGGCGAATCTAAAATCATCTGATCGTTTGTATATGAGTGAATTGTTGTCATAAAACCGTTCTCAATTCCAAAAGCATCATTTAAAACTTTTACAACGGGAGCAAGACAATTTGTTGTACAACTTGCATTCGAAACGCATTGGTCGGTTGGCTGCAAATCATCATTATTTACACCTAACACAATCATCCTGTCAATTGTATCTTTTGAAGGAACAGTAAGGATAACTTTTTTTGCACCGGTTTTTAAATGGTCGCCATATCCGCCTTTTTCGCTTTCTTTGTTTACAAATTTTCCGGTTGATTCAATAACAACATCAGGGGTAGTTGTCCACTTAATATTTGCCGGACTTCTTTCGGCAGTAACTTTTATTTTTACGCCATTTACAATTAAGTTTTCGTTATCGAATTCTACTGTTCCATCAAATCTGCCCTGAGTTGAATCGTATTTTAGAAGATGTGCAAGTGTGTGTGTATCAGTTAAATCGTTTATTCCTATAATTTCTAATTCAGGATGGTTTAATGAAATTTTAAAAACATTTCGTCCAATTCGTCCGAAACCATTAATAGCTACTTTTATCTTTGTCATATTCAATTAATTAAATGTTAGTAATTTTATATTTGAAAAAGTAAAATTAACTATAATAACTGATGTTACGCATAAAAGAGCAAAAAATAATTATTTAAAAATATTAATTTTGCAAAGATATGAGCTATCGGATTTCGTCCATTCACCATTTCAATATTTTTTTCGCAAACTTAATCTGTTTAAGTAGGTTTTGCTGAATAAACGTTATCATACTTAATATAGCATATTATGAAGTATGCCAATACGGAATAAAAAAAAGAAAAAATCCTATCGGCATAACTTTCCGATGAATCGGAACAAGCTATTCTAAACAGATTCCCATACACCCGCTCGCATCCTGCGAGTGGGTTTTACATTATGCTCTGGCATTTTTATTTATAATTTACAATAAATGTATTTGTTGTAAATTATGAACGAAAATAAAAGTAAAAATACCAGAGGTAAATGAAATGCTCACTCGCAGGATGCGAGCGAGTGAGAAGCGGTTTTTTTACTTTTATTACGATATTATGGACAGACACTAATTAGTGTCTGTCCATAAAGTCAGTGTCTGATTCATAATGTTCGAGTTTGAGGTATACGAAGTTTTGAAAACCAAGGAGTTTACTGTAGTAAATGACTGTTTTCAAAACGAGTATAACGAAAAAATCGGACATTATAGACAGACACTAATTAAATTATTTTTATTTTAGAATGGAGCAAGTGCAACTTCGGTTAAAAAGTCTTTTATTGTTTTTTCATCTACTGGAGGAACAACATATTCAACAGATTCCGAATAGTTTATATCATCAAAATAGGCAAGTTGCTGTTTAAATAATTTGGGGTTAAAAGCATCTCCAAAAATTTCTTTTGCTTTAATGGAAATTTCATCAAATGAATGGTATTTTTTAATTAGAAAATACAAATCAACATAATCTTTCCATTTGTTTCTACCTCCTAAGGCATAAGCTTTCATAGCTGCCAGAGTTAACAAACCCGGCATTTTTATTATATCGTTGTATTTAATTGAGGGTTCAACGTTAAATGGATAATGAAAAAAAGTAATTTTTACTTCTTTCAAAATAATATGCAATTGCTCTGAATCCTCAAAAAGTGTTATATGTTTCAACTCGTTTTTTTGTAAATAATTTTTAATGTTTTGTCTTTTAATTGGTTTATAAGAAAACAAATCAAAATCAATTGACCTTCGGTGCCCAATTTGTAAAGCAATGGCGGTTCCTCCAACTAAATAAAAGTCTTTTGAAAAATATTTAATTAGGTCTAATAAAGCAACTTGTTTGCTATCTAAAATATTAGTGAACATATTTATTAAAATATAAATTAAAATAGTGCCGTACAGGTTTAAAATAATTATTTCTTGATAATTTTATTTGACTTTGAAATATTTTTGAAACATTGGTTAATCCTACTAGTTCAAACAATCTTTTAACATCTTTATCGTTTCCAAAATTTAAAATAAATTCCACTAATGTTTCTTGATTTATGTTTTCTTTTTCATTTTCGGGAATATACCAAAACAACGATTTTCTTTCATTAATAAATTCTTTTATCTCTTTGCTGTTTTCCATAAAATCAATTTTTATATTTCATATTAATGCAATTATCTCACTTTGGTCTTCTAAAACAAAATTATTAAAATTTTTGTTACTATTCAGCAGCAAATATATTACATTTTTTATTCACTCAATAATAAGAAAACCATAAAAAATGTTCAATGTCAAACAAACAATTAACAATGTTCAATTCATAAATACCAAGTTCCAACTGCCAAGTTCCAAATACCAAATACCAAATTCAAAATACCAATTGCCAAGTTCCAAACTAACTCCAAGCGGTCTGATGGGTACGTAGTACTATTGTGTGTCTATTTCCTATACCCATCTGACCGCTCCAAATACCAAGTTCCAAATACCAAAACCAGAAACCTCAAACTAGAAACCAAGAACAATGAACATCCAATTCCTAAAACCTCAAACCAAAAACTTCAAACTATAAACTTTTTTTGAACAATTCACCCCGTAGGATAATCCCATTGAACAACGAAGTGAAAATAAAAACAAATATCCAACGGGGTAAACATTTTTTAAAATTAAACTTCGCTTTCATGTCCCCATCCACAAAAGGATACCAACGCACAAATTGCCGACTGCCGACTGCCGACTGTTTTCTATTTATATTTTTCAGGTTTATTAATCATATCGTTCAATAATTTTCCAATTTCCTCTGAGCGTTCATTAAAGTTAATAAATTCTTCTTGCGAAATATACTTACAAGCAAGAGAAAAGTCAAGCCAAACTTGTGTTTCAGAATTTTCCATATCAGAATCCGACATTTTACTAATAAAGTGAGCCGGATAACGCCTTTTTTGGTATCCTTCACCAATATTAGAGCAAACAGAACGGGAAGACCTTCTGATTTGTGATGTCAAAGAATAAATCTCTTCTTTAGGAAATTCTTTAGTTTTATTATAAATATCCATTGCAAGAGCAAAAGCTTTTTGATATACTATTAAATTTCTAAAACCTGTTGCCCTATTTTATCCTATTTTTTTAAATATTAGTTCATAGTTCTCAATCTTCAGTCCACAGTCTTCAGTCCACAGTCTTCAATCCACAGTCCCATTACCTCCTGCCGACTGCCGACTGCTGACTGCCAACTGCCGACTGTTCACTTCAATTTGTTATAACTTTAATTAAATCATTATATTCATTTACAAGGTTTTGGTAATTACTAAGTGTTCTCAGGTCGCATTTTTCAGTAACTTCGGTTCCTACGTACATTAAATGTCCGCTTCGGTGTTTGGTAAATAAGAAAATATCTTTTTTGATGTCAAATTTTTCTTTTGAATCAATTATTTCGGAACTTGTATCAATAACTAGGGGAGATAAATTTAAATAATCGTCAATAGATTTTATGGTTTTCATTAATAAAACACAACGGCTTTCGGCAAAATTTTTTTCTTCAATTTCTTTGGCTTTAAAATCGGAATCACTGCTGTTTAATAAATCAATTGTATGGTGAAAAACTGCTTCAACGTTTTTGGGTTTTATAACTTTGATATCTCTTACCGAAACAAGTTTATATTTAACAAGAAAAGCTATTTTTTTTAGAATAAAAGTTAATTTTTCTTCATATTCTACACATCTTTTTTCGATGTCTTCCTGGGTAAGATTAATCTGATAATGACCAATTTCATTTCTTTCGGGAACCCAAAAATCGAGAGAAGCATAAAATTTATTATCAAATTCAGTTGTTATTTCGGGTAAAAACCATTCTACTTTTTGTTCTTCGTAAATTTTACCTGACATTCTGATTAGCTATGCATAATTTCCAAGACTTAAAACCGAAAACCGCGATTCAAAATCTTTTGAGAAACTTTCGGGGATGGTTAATTTATTCTGAATTTTATCTTTCCATAATTGCGAAACCATAACAAAGGAAGTAAACTGCATTGTTCTTTCAATTGTTTTAAAAATCTGGTCGAGGCGCATTCTGTCCAATGTTCTCATTGAACCCGAAAATAACCGCCTTACCTCAACACCAATAGGCCACGGAAGGTTTTTAATAATCATATCGCCAAGAACACGATAGTCAACATGGTCATCATCATCTTCGTCATCAGCCATATTAAATTTTGCTATAGCAGGTTTGTGCTTAAGCATTTCTTCGTAAACCGATTTTATTAGTTCTTCGTTAATGTTTGCCATAAATTTTTGTTTTTAAAAATTTTATCAAATATATAATAAGATTTTGAAAAATAATCTTTTATTAAAAAAATACAATTATACCGTAACTACTCATTAGTAAAGATATGAACAATAAAATGTTTTAAAAAAAATAAAATACAAAGTATAACTTAACGATAATCATTTTTTTTTGTGCCGAAAATGAATATCGAAACAATCACAATATCATTAGAAGAATATATACTTTGAACGATTTAAATTATTACATTTGAGTTTAAGGTATAGGGTATAACCCACTCTTCCTTATGCCTTTATACCTTTATACCTTTTTTGTCCTGCTTGTGCAGGATAAAATGCGGAAATTTATCCCGTTAGTTGTATAATTCTTTAAAAGAACAAATAAGAATATTATAAAAAATTTAAAATAATTTTAAGATGTCTGGAACTATTTAGTGTCTGTCTATAAAGTCAGTGTCTGATTCATAATGTTCGAGTTTGAGGCATACGAAGTTTTGAAAACCAAGGAGTTTACTGTAGTAAATGACTGTTTTCAAAACTAGTATAACGAAAAAATCGGACATTATGGACAGACACTATTTAAAAATCTATTTTTTTCGTATCATTAAAAGCAATGCAAACGTAATTACCCCATTAATTATAAGCAACTCATAACCAAGCTCATATCCATTAAACAATTCTTTTGAAAATGTGCTTAAAAGATAACAAATTATTGGTGATAATACTGCAATTATTGGAACAAGCGTATCTTTAACTTTAAGTTTTGTAAACAAGCCAAAACTAAATAATCCTAATAATGGACCATAAGTATATCCGGCAACTGTTAGTATTTTTCCAATAACAGCTTGGTCGTTAAGAGTTTTAAAAACAACTATAATAACAAGTAACAATAAAGCGAATGAAAAATGAACTTTATAACGTGTTTTGCGAAGTTTGTTTTCGTCAATTTTCTTTTTATTTAAGCCCAAAAAATCGATACTAAACGAAGTTGTTAACGAAGTTAATGCACCATCGGCACTAGGGAAAGCTGCAGAAATAAGTCCGATTAAAAAAATTATACAAATAGCCGGACTAAAATATTTTAGTGCAAGTAAAGGGTATAAATCGTCGGTGGTTTTAGGAATTTGCACATTGTTAGCACCGGCATACATATATAATATAGCACCAAGAAATAAAAACATTAAAATTACAAAAACAATTATCACAGAAAAGGTCAGCATATTTTTTTGAGCTTCGCGAATATTTTTACAGCTAAGGTTTTTTTGCATCATTTCCTGGTCAAGTCCTGTCATTGTAATTGTAATGAACATGCCTGCAAAAAACTGTTTTAAAAAATACCGTTTATCGTTCCAGTTGTCGGCAAAAAACATTTTCGACATTTGGGAATCGTTTACTTTTTCGACAACTTGAGTAAAAGTAAAACCCAATTCCTTTGTTACAAAAACTAATGTTAAAATAACTGCGGTTAACATTCCTATTGTTTGCAACGAATCGGTCCAAACAATAGTTTTTACTCCTCCCTGATATGTATATAAAATTACTAAAACAATAAACACAAGAACTGTAACCCAAAACGGAACACTCCACGCATCAAAAACAAATATCTGAAGTACGTTTATAACAATATACATTCTAAATGCTGCCCCTAAACTCCGCGAAAGAATAAAGAAGAAGGCACCTGTTTTGTACGACCAAAATCCAAAGCGTGTTTCAAGGTACGAATAAATTGAAGTTAGATTTAATTTGTAGTACATTGGAAGTAAAATGGTTGCAATAACAATATATCCGAACAGGTAACCTAAAGCCATAACCATATAAGAAAATTGAGTTGTGCCAACCCATCCGGGAACCGACATAAATGTAACTCCCGAAAGTGAAGTTCCAATCATTCCAAATGCAACAACAAACCATGGCGATTTGCGGTTTGCATTAAAAAAAGTACGAGAAGTTGCACCTTTAGAGGTAAAATGAGCAATAATCAAAAGCAAAGAAAAATACAGTGTAATAATTATAAAAACTAATGTTGAACTCATATCAAAATTTTGATTATTCTTTTTGCAATAATAAACAATTGGCATTAATTATTCTTTTATCTTTGTGTTAATTTATTTTTAATTTATGAACGCAAATAGCTACCCATCGAAATTGCTCGAGAAAGCCGTTAATGAATTTTCAAAACTTCCCGGAATTGGAAATAAAACAGCTTTTAGGTTAGTAATGCATTTACTTAAGCAAGGCAAGTCAACTGTTTCAGAGTTTGCTAATTCGTTAATAACACTTTCCGAAGAAATAAAGTATTGCAAACGTTGTCATAACATTTCAGATAATGATATTTGTGAAATTTGCAGTGATCCTCGTCGCGACAGTAACTTGCTTTGTGTTGTGGAATCGGTAAAAGATGTAATAGCAATAGAAAACACTCATCAATACAAAGGATTGTATCATGTGTTGGGCGGATTAATTTCGCCAATGGATGGTATAAGCCCTTCGGAATTAAACATTACTACCTTAGAAGAAAAAGCAGGAACAGGAAAATTTAACGAAATTATTTTAGCATTAAGCACAACAATGGAAGGCGATACAACAAACTTTTATATTTTTAAAAAACTTAGTAAGTTTGACATTGAAATTTCTACTATTGCACGAGGTATTGCCATTGGCGATGAGCTCGAATATGCCGATGAAATAACATTAGGTAAATCAATTGCAAATAGAATTCATTTTGAAATTGCCGTTAAGGGTTAAATTAGTTACTCATGTTACGCAAATAAAAAATTTGTCTCGCAAAGTCGTTTACCCCGTTAGATAATTGCTCTTTATATAGTTCGCTCTTTTTTTTAACTATTTAACGGGGCAGGGTTCACAAAGTTAAAAAGTGGCTAAAAAAATAATTTACCCCATTAGATAAAAACTTATGGAGAGGATTATTTTTATTTATAAGCAAATATACTTTAAGTGGTCATAATTTGAGTTTTTGTTTTTTTTATGACCCCACCCCTCTCCAATTGGAGAGGGAGTTAAGAAAGGTAAAACTCAAATTATTCCCGTTGGTAGTATATCTAAAGAGGTGAATTATTTTTTCTTGGCGTAATGGCGCCGGAGTTTATGCTGACGAAGGAAGTACGAGAAATAATCATTGTGAGAAACTTTTTACGTAACATCAGTTAGTTATTTATAATGGTCGGTGTGCCACAGACCACGGAATCGGGATAACTTTATATGTTAACTAACTTATTTTTAATGGCATAAGTTACTAATCCTATTGAATTTTTAGATCCTATTTTATCTAACAGATTTGCTCTATGCCCGTCAACGGTGCGTGGGCTAATACATAGCTTGTTCCCAATTTCAACGTTTGTATATCCTTCACAAATTAGTTGCAGAACTTCTTTTTCGCGGTCGGATATTTTCATAACCTCTTTTGTAGATGATGAGGATGGTTTGTTTACGAATTTTGAAGTAATAATTGTTATCAATTCTTCGGAAAAATAATTTTTATCTTGAGTTACAGCTTTTATGGCTTTTTCGAGGTCATCTTTTTCAATATTTTTTAACAAAAAACCTTTTGCACCAGCATCAAGCATCTGTTGCAAATACTCTTCATCGCCAAACATAGAAAGTGCAATAACTTTAAGTGCAGGATATTTTTTAATTGCAATTTGCGTTGCCTCTATACCGTTCATTACAGGCATTTTAATATCCATAATTACAATATCGGGCATATTAATTTCAATTTTCTCAAGAAATTCTTTTCCGTTTTCGGCAACACCAATTAATTCAACAAAATTAAATTCTTTTAATTGAGCTGTTAAGCCTTTTTTAAAAATTGGATGGTCGTCAACAATAAAAACTTTTATTTTTTCCATTTTAAAAATATTGAGGTTCACAAATATAACAATTTTCAAAAATAATAAAAAAAAAACATTTTTCATTTTGCCACAATAATAGTTGATGCTTGTTCCTATATTCCATACCTAGTGTTAACTTGCAATAGTAATCTATATTAAAAATAAATAACATAAAACAAGAAATGACTATGTGTTTTTCCCTGATTTGTTTTTACGTAACGAGAACTCAATCAATCTGTCTTCTAATTCATCTTTTATATTCGTGTTCATACTTAAAAATTTATCATTTTTTGTTAAGTGTTATATGTTTTAATAATCTATATTAAAAATAAATAACAT
>MENF01000113.1 GCA_001769035.1 Bacteroidetes bacterium GWA2_32_17 | reverse complement strand
ACCATTAACATTTGTTGTTGGTGTTTGAGTTTCTAAATATACCAATGTTCCAGTTTGAGAACCTTGCAAAATGCTAATTTGCATACCAACAACTGTTGAAGTTATTAAAACACTACTAGCATCTCGAATAACTGCCTGATAACTAATTTTTTGTGGAGCTTGAGCAAAAACACTTGCAGTTAATAAAACTGCTGCGAAAACATTGATAAACTTTTTCATTTTTTATATTTTTAGAATTTACAAAGGTATTATTATATTAACAAACAATAAATGTTTATAAACAACATTTTTTATAACTTATGCGAATTAAAGGTTAAAATAATTGTTTGAAAATCAATTGCCACAAAAGCACAAAAACACAAAGGTTCACTAAAAGAAAATTTATTATTGAATAAACTTTGTGATTTTTAGTGACTTAGTGTTTTAGTGGCAAAAAGGAATAGTTCAACACTTAATTGGTATAACTTATCAAATTTAATGAAAATGCAAAAAATAGTATATGCGTATGTATTTACAAAATAAAAAATTAAACTGGACTTCTAAAAATTGGTTTTTCATCGTTGGACTTCAATTTTAAAATCCTCATTTACAATAGTAAACTCCGGTTTTAAAATCTTGTCCGCCTCGAAAAATTTAATTTTTAGAACCCCTCTAAAATAATTTATTCAAATAATCTGAAATAGGATTAACTTTGCAAAAGAATTTTTTAATTTATGACTGAAAAATACATATCCGAACTTCCGGTTTCAATAACTGTTAGCGATAACGATGGGAAAATAGTTTATATGAATAAAAAATCGGAAAAAGTTTTTGAGAATTACGGTGGTAAAGAACTTTTAGGAAAAAACATTTTTGATTATCATAGTCCATCTTCAAAAAATAAAATAACAGAAATGCTAACAAATAACACAACAAATTCATATACAATAGAAAAAAACGGAATAAAAAAAATGATATTTCAATCGCCGTGGAAAGAGAATGGAGAAACTAAAGGTATGATTGAATTTTCTTTTGAAATACCATTTGAAATGCCTAATTTTATAAGAAGTTAAAAACATGAAAAAAATAACATTATTTGCTGTAACTTTTTACAGTTTATGTACATTCGGTCAGGATACTGTTAAAGTAATGACTACTAATTTACTAAACTATAATAATAACACATCTTATTGCACTCAAGCAAATAACAATGTAACAAATAAAGATGCATACATTCGCGATATTTTCTCTTATGTTATGCCTGATATATGGGGAGTTAACGAAGTTTCGGGAAATGGAAGTACATCGGTACAAAGAATATTAGACAACGACTTAAACATTAACGGTGCGACATGGTATAAAAGAGCTAATTACGTTAATTCCAACGGGTCAGATATTATAAGTATGATTTACTATGATTCACGAAAATTTACTTTATACAATCAAAACTATTTACCTTCATTATATCGAGATATTTTGATTTACAAATTTTATTATAACAGCCCTGATATTACAACTTTAAACGATACTGTTTTTTTAACCTGTATTCAAATGCACTTAAAAGCTGGAAGTTATGCAGCAGACCAATCGGATAGAGCAACTGAAACAATGACACTTATGAATTATTTAAATGGATTAACTAATTACGGAAATGTAATTGTTATGGGCGATTTTAATGTTCAAACGAGTAACGAGCAATGTTTTCAAAATTTAATAAATTACTCGAACGCAAACATAAGATTTTACGACCCACCTAACAAACTTGGCGATTGGAAAGACAATTCAGCTTTTACTATGTATCACACTCAAAGCACAAATATAACTTCTAATAATTGCAATGCAAGTGGTGGAATGGACGATAGGTTTGATTTTATTTTAGCTTCGTTTTATGTGATAAATAATATTGCAAAAATAAAATATGTGCCAAGTTCATATATTGTAATTGGACAAGATGGCTTACACATGAACCAAAGCATTAATAGTCCAGCAAATTATTCGGTTCCTTCAAATGTGCTTAATGCTTTGTATAATAATTCTGACCATCTCCCAGTTACAATAAAACTTAGAATAAATCAAACTCCTATTAGCGAAGTTGAAAAAACACCTTACTTGTCGCAAAACATTAAATTACTAAATATTATAAATGATAATGCACAAATAGAAATTTATTCTGACAAGAACGATAGTTATAACATTTCGCTTTACAACCAATTAGGTGAAATTATTTATTATTCAAATTACAGAATTGAAAATGGTTATAATTACATATCAATACCAATACAACAATTTGCAGAAGGTTTATATCTTTTTAATATAAGCTGCTCCACTGAAAATTATACTTTTAAAATTATGAAAATTAACAAATGAAAATAATATTTTTCACATTATTATTTTCTTCTATAATAATTTCCTGCTCAAATAATAAAAATAAATTTTTTAAAACCGGGAATAATAATTTCACAATAGATGTTCCTTCAAATCTTGTTCAGCCACAAGAAATTCAGGATGGTTCATTATTGAATTTAGTTGAAGACACTGCGGATATTCTAAATGGTTTGTCAATTGTTATTTATAACGATTCCATTATAGAAGAAGGCGACTCAACTTCTATTAGCGATTATTCTAATTATATAGCCGAAAACATTTTAGACGAAACTTTAAACTCAAATTTTATTTTCGAACCAAAAGACACAATTATAAATAATTACAATTGTAAAGTTTTTAAAATTAATGGTTCGTACAATAATGACTTTTCCAATAAAACAGTTTGTTATTATTGCTGTATTTACAGAGGAAAGTTTAATTATTATAATGTTACAATAATGTGCAGCGAAGATAAGGTAAATAATTATTTGCCATTAATTGAAAAAATTTATAATTCTTTTAGGGAGAAATAATTAGCCGAGCCTTAAAAAACCTTTTGTATAACGATTGACTGTTGGATTTGGCAAGTTACACATGTTTGCTCGTTGTTTTCGTAGTTTGTGTTAGGTACTGGCAATAGTGTCTTATATGCTTTTTAAATAATTCTCAGGAGTCATAACTGGTAATTCACTGTTTTTGTAGTCTTTGATATTTCTTGTAACTATCACATTTATTTTACCTTTTTGATATGCAGAGAAATATTGTAAAGCATCTTCAAAATCTCTAAATTCAGAATAAAGGGCTAATTCTACAGATTTAGAATTTACACTCAATATTTCTGAAATTATGGCTAATTTTCTAAGACTCTCAATAACAGTCTCATGCGAGCCAATTTGTCGTAATATGTAATAACAATTACTAAAGCTTAAAGAAGTTACAAAAACTTTGATTTTTTTATTCTCTGCTAAAGATAATATTTTAACAGAGTCTTTGAAGAATGGCTTTCTTTCTATAAAAAAATCAAGTATAACATCGGAGTCAATAAGTATTTGTGTCATTTCGAATATTTTTTATTTAGTCCGTCAACTAAAGCTTTATTATAATCAAAATCTTTAGGAACTTTAAAACTACCCATCATTGATTTTACTAATGGGGTTATTTCTTCTAAATTTTCTTTTTCTTTAGAAGAAATAATTAACTTAAGATAATTCTCAATTAAATCGGAAAGACTTCTTCCTTTTTTTCGGGCATAATCTTTAGCTTTGTCAATTACATTCTTTTCGATTGTCAATGTTAGTTTAGTGTCCATAATAAATTATATTTTTTTTTAGCAAAGATAATATATACGTGTATAAATTCAAAATAATATACGTAATATTTTTTATTTGCTTCAGACTATCGGTGTGTGGTTGCAAAAGGCAGGCATTTTCTTGTAGTGGGTGTTAAACCGCTAAAAAGTTTATTATTTGTTATAATTGTCAAGTTGCACATGTCTGCTCGTTGTTTTTCGTAGGTGGTGTTAGCTTTAGTGCGGATTAGTTTTTTCTTCTCAAAAAAAACATACTTCTGTTTTTTTTTATTCAACAATTATTTTTTCGCAATAAATTCTATTCTCTCCTTTTAGTTCTACTGTATAAAATCCACTTTCTAAGGTTCTACGTTCTATAATAAAGGTGTTACCGAAAATATTTTGTTTTATAATTTCTTTTCCTGTAATGTCGGAAACAGTGAGTAAATATTGGCTATTTGCAGGATTGGAAAATTCAATTGTAGTTTGTTCGCTGAAAGGATTCGGAAAAATACTGATTCCTTTTGCTTTTTCCGGGACTTTGATTCCGAGACATAAATCCACTATAACAACTGCCGTATCACTGTTATTACAACTATTTCCATCGGTGTAAGAATAAACAATATCATATGTTCCTGCGCCTGCTGTATTGGGGTCAAATGTGTTTTCGATGATTCCTGTTCCGCTAAATATGCCGCCTGGGGGGTTACCTGTCAATGAAACTGATGAAGAATAAATACAATACATACTGTCCAGTCCGCTGAATGAAACATTAGGAATGGAATTTACCAATAAGTTCAAAGTATAAATACTGTCGCAGCCTGCCTGTGTCTGAAAGCTATCGTAATATAAATCTGCAATTATCAAACTCTGACCATGCCATAAATAAACATCTCCATTGCAGATGGCATGCGTTTCTATGTAAGTATAAACCGGATTTACGGTCAATGTCAAAGTGTAAGTACTATCGCAACCCTCCTGCGTCTGAAGATTCGTGTAAAAAGTATCTGCAGTTGTCAGACTCTGACCATGCCATGAGTAGGTTTCTCCATCGCAAATACTGTGGTTTTCAGTAAAAGCATAAGCCGGATTAACTGTAATTACCAGGGTTGAAGAACCACCATCGCCGCATCCATTGGTGCCTTTTACAGTTATGTTACCGGAAGAAGCTGATGTTCCATAATTTATAGTAATACTATTTGTCATGCTTGTTCCGGTTGCACCGGCAGGTAATGTCCAGATATAAGTTGTTGCATTAGCAATTACAGGTACTGTGTAGGTTTCGGAATTCTGATTCTGACAAATGGTTGTGGTTCCGGAAATAGTTCCTGCGTTTGCAGGTATAGATGAATTTATTATTATTGCTAAAGTTGAAGCAACACCTTCACCGCATGAGTTAATGCCTTTTACTGTTATCTCTCCGGATGTAGCAGATAAATCATAATCCACAGTAATACTATTTGTTATACTGCTACCTGACGCACCGCTTGGCAATGTCCATATATATGATGTCGCATCGGAAATGGTCGGAACAGTGTAAGTTACTGAGCTTTGTCCCTGGCAAACTGCTGCCATTCCATTGATTGTGTCCGCATTGGCAGGAAGAGGATTTACTATTATAGAAAGTGTTGATAACACACCATCACCACAGGAATTATTACCCTTAACAGTTATATTTCCCGAAAGTGCTGATACATTATAATTGACTGTAATACTGTTTGTCGTAATTGTACCAGTTGCACCTGCAGGTAATGTCCAAACATAAGAAGTAGCATCAGTAATTACAGGAACTGTGTAGGTTACTGCATTTTGTCCCTGACAAACAGTTGTAGTTCCTGAAATTATTCCAGCAACATCGGGTAATGGATTTACATTAATTGAAAGTGTTGAAGAATTACCATCCCCACATGAATTAGTCCCTTTCACGCTAATATCACCAGACAATGCCGATATGCCATAACTTATAGTGATGGTATTTGTCGAACTTGTTCCAGTTGCACCAGCAGGTAAAGTCCAAAAATAAGAAGTTGCATTGGTAATTGTCGAAACGGTATAGATTACTGAATTTTGATTCTGACAAACAGTTGTAAGTCCTGAAATAGTTCCTGCGTATACTGGGAATGGATTAACTGTAAGATTCGTAATAATTATACTATCACAGCCTAAATACGTTTGTAAGGTGTCATAATAAGTTCCGGTTGTTGTATAGGTATGCCCGTTTAATATATAACTATCGCTATCGCATATTGATTGATTATTATTAATAGAGAATATAGGATTTACAGTTAACTGAGTAATAATAATACTATCACAACCGAGAATTGTAGAAAGAGTATCATAATAAGTTCCAGCTGTAGTATAGGTGTGACTGTTTAATGTATAACTATCGCCATCGCATATAGTTTGCGAATTATTCACCAGTACTCCTCCATTATTTGTTTTAAGAATTGTTCCTCCCTGTCCGGCAGAATAACCTGTACATTCGTCAGTAAAATAAACAGACACCAAAGTATTAGTTGTTCCACTTATTTGTGTAGTCCATGTATTTCCGCCATTGCTTGTTTTAAGAATTATTCCGTTATCTCCTACCACATAACCAGTATTGGCATCATTGAAATAAACTGAAAATAAAGTATTAGTTATTCCACTTGTTAGTGTAGTCCAAGTAGTTCCGCCATTACTTGTTTTAAGAATTCTACCATTATAGCCAACGGCATAACCCGTACTGTCATTGGTAAAATAAACTGAATTTAAAATATTAGTTGTTCCGCTTGATAATACAGTAAATGTAATTCCTGCATCTGTAGTTTTAATAATTGTTCCACTATAGCCAACGGCGTAACCTGTATCCGCATCTGTGAAATATACTGATAATAAGGTATTGTTTGTTTCACTTGACAATGGCGACCAACTACTTCCAGCATCAATAGTTTTAAGAATTATGCCAACATAACCTGCAGCGTAACCTGTATTGGCATCGGTAAAAATAACCGAATGTAAATCATAAAAAGACGTTCCACTTGGTAAGACTGTCCATGTGCTTCCTGCATTTGTGGTTTTAAGAATTGTTCCAAATTGTCCAGTAGCATAACCAGTGTTGGCATCAGTGAAATAAACTGAAAATAATATTACTGTTGTTCCGGTGGATAATACTGTCCAGGTACTTCCTGCATTAGTTGTTTTAACAATTGTTCCAATATTACCAGCAGCGTAACCGGTATTAGCATCGGGGAAATAAATTGAATATAACAAATTAGTTGTTCCCTGTGGGAAGGTTGTCCATGTACTTCCTGAATTGATTGTTTTAAGAATTGTTCCATTCGCACCAACAGCATAACCCGTATTGGTAGCAGTGAAATAAACCGAATATAAAGTATTATATGTTCCGCTTGCTTGTGCTGTCCATGTACTGCCTGCATCGGTTGTTTTAAAAACACCTCCTATATTATTCATACCATCATAGCCAACAGCATAACCTGTATTGATATCAGTAAAATATATTGACTGAAGAGGTCCCTTGTTTAATGATATTGACCAACTACTTCCGGCATCACTTGTCTTATAAATTTTTCCAGAACTCCCACCATCAGAACTACTCGTAAAACCATTATTTAAATCAGTGAAATAAACTGAATATAAAGTATTAGTTGTATTGCTTAATAATGTTGACCAACTACTTCCGGCATTGCTTGTTTTACGAATTGTTCCATAATCGCCAACAGCATAACCCGTATTGACACCGATAAAATAAACTGAATTAAGATTATTAGGTGTTCCACTTGATAATGTTGTCCAGGTACTACCAGCATTGCTTGTTTTACGAATTGTTCCACTATTGCCTACAGCATAACCTGTATTGACATCAGTAAAATAAACTGCATTCAGATTATTAAGTGTTCCGCTTGATAATGTTATCCAAGTATTTCCAGCATTGCTTGTTTTAAGAATTGTTCCACTGTTACCAACAGCATAACCTGTATTGACATCCGTGAAATATACAGAATGTAAATCATTAGTTGTTCCGCTTGTTAATGCTGCCCATGTACTCCCTGCATCTGTAGTTTTAATAATTGTTCCAACAGCACCAGTAGCATAACCGGTATTGGCATCGGCAAAGAAAACCGAATATAAAGTATTTGATTGCAGTAAGGGATTTTGCAATATCCATTGTGAAAAGCTTAATGCTGAAATTAGCATAAAACAGATTAAAATGCAACTTTTTTTCATATTGATAATATTTTATTGATTTCTTTTAATGGGTATTCTTATTTTTAAAAAAATACGGATTTTTTTATTAATTAGTGTTTGTCCATAATGTCCTACTTTTTGATTTTCAACTGTTTATTACCCCATCCCTAAAGGGTGTAAACCGTTGAAAATCAGCATTCCCTTTAGCATTAGGGTAAATGCTTATTACAAATATCTCGACTTTATGGACAGGCACTAATTATATATTTTAATTAAGTCTGTATATTTAGTTGTCATTTTTTTGCCTTAAAGCTTACAGTTTAATACTCCCATCACAATTACGTTTATCTTTCCAAAAGATTGAATATACATTGAATGGTCATAATTTAAGTTTTTTATTTTTTTATGACCTCACCCTTAATCCCTCTCCGAAGGAGAGGAAAATAATTAGGTAAAACTCAAATTATTCCCTTTTGTAGTATAACATCAACCCATTTACGTTTATTTCGTAATCACCTCTAATATTATTTTAAAAGATAAACAAAATTTTTATCTTTTATTATCTTACCATCAATTCCAACTGCATTAATTATATAAAAGTATATGCCCGGGTTAGCCATTTGCAATCCGTTATTAATTTTGCCGTCCCAGCCCTGTTCGGGATTATTCCATTTGTAAACGGTTTCGCCATTAGTATTAAAAATAACACATTCGAAGTTACGAACTGCTGTAACGGCAGGCATAAACACATCATTAATACCATCACCATTTGGCGAAAATATATTTGGCAAATCAATTGCGGAACCTGCAATAGTTAAAGGTAAAGAAATTGTGCTGTCTTTGCATCCTATTGAATTATAAGCAACTAACGAAATGGTAAACGGACCGATAGAATTATAATTGTGTACAGGATTTGGCTCAAACGAATTAAGAGCATCGCCAAAATACCATTTAAAAGAGACATCACTAATTTCATCAAAATTTTTACCGTCAACAGTAGATTTATTCGAGAAATAAACCGGTACGCCAATAGCTTGAGTAATTTCGTAATGTGTAAACCGTGCTTTCACAATTCCGCTATCAGTAACATTTACAATAAAATTTTTAGAAACAGTATTCAGTTCAGCTTTAAAATTATAAGTACCTGCATTCAAATTATCAATAAAAGTAATTTGTTTGTTTGGATTAAAATCCATACAATAAAATTTAACATCAGCAATATCGGAACTCAAACTTACTTTACCATTATGCTTATGGCAGGTTGCTGGCTTTACATTAATTTGTATTTCAAATTCTGATTGAGTTTCGGGCAGTTGGTTGATATCGGGTAAAATAGATTTTACGGTTATTTGATTTGCAGAATTGAAATTATCACTATTATCAATTACGGCTGACTTTACAACTATTTCTTGTTGATTAATAATTTTAGTTTTGTTTGTTTTAACATTATTATTGTTAACAATATTTGTTTCAGCATTAATAGCAATAATATTGTTTTTTAAAATATTATTTTTAGTAATTAAATTATTTTGTGATATAGGTTTTGCAATTTGTTTTTCGTTAAGAGTATTAAAAGAATTAACTATCAATACAACTGAAATTGCAATAATAACTACCGCTATTGATACAAAAAAGCCACCCTTTTTCCAAAACGAAGCTGGATTATTAAAATTTGATGCAGTGTTTTTAATTTTGTTAAAAACAGCATCAGGTGGGTTTTCGCTATAGTTTGAGAACCTTTCCTTGAAAAGTTCATCAAATTTATTTTCATTCAACGTTTTCATACGCTTCTTTTTTTACTTTTTTCATTAAGTACATTCGTGCTTTCATAAGTTGAGTTTTTGAAGTTGATGCTGAAATTCCCAAAATATTGGCAATTTCGTTATGCTGATAACCTTCTATCACATACATGTTAAACACAAGTCTATATCCATCAGGCATTTTGTTAATATGGTCGAGTAATTCATTTGTTGAAATTTGCTCAATTATATTATCATAACAACTTTCAAAAAGCGGTTCTTCGTTATTTCCAGTTTCAAACTGAAGTTTTGACCTTCGCTTATAAAAGTTAATAGCTGTGTTTGCCATTATACGTCTCATCCAACCTTCGAAAGAACCTTCACCTTTATACTCTTTCAAACTAGTATAAACTTTTATAAAACCATCATGAAGCAAATCCTGTGCATCATCACGGTTTTTTGCATATCTCAAACAAACTCCAAACATTTTGCCCGAATACTGATTGTATAGCATTTCTAAAGCATTTGAATCTTTTTTGAGACATAATTCTACTAGTTTTTCTTCAGGTATAATCATTACCTTTTTTTTGTAAGACAATTAAGAAGCTATTTTCGTTGTCCGAAGATTAAAAAAATAATTACAAATACATTATATACTGCAAAAGGGCATAATTGATTCCGATAGCAATCGAAATCACATTAATACTCCCCTCTCTATTGGATAGAGCTTGTCCCGCACTGTCGGGAGGTTGGGGTTGAGGTCATAAAAAAAATAATAAACTCAAATTATGCTCATTTAAAGTATAATCAACAAAATTAATGAATATTTTTTATTTTACACAACAAATAACTAATTATTTATCTTTAATTTAAATCATAAAATTTGTTGAAATTATTTTTTTATTTAAGCATTGCTGTACTTATTTTCTTTTTATTAAAATAATTATTATATTTGTACAATTTTAAACTCAATATTATGAAAAAAATTATAGAAGACTTAGTTAACGACCATAAGCTGATAGTCAGCTTATTAGATGTTATTGATAAAATTGATAACAGTAAAAATTACGAAAAAGATTATTTTGAAAAAATAATTTATGTGATTAAAAATTTTGCTGATAAATTTCATCATGGCAAAGAAGAAGAAATTTTATATCCTTATGTTGTTGAACATAAAGGGTTTTCGAAAGAAAACGGACCGGTAGCAATAATGTTTATAGAACATGACGAAGGAAGAGGATATGTGAAAAAAGCATCTGATGAATTGAATAAAGCTAACTCTATTAATAAAGATGTTATTATCAGTAACTTAAAGCTTTATTCTGATTTACTTAGAGGTCATATATATAAAGAAGATAACATTTTATTCCCAATGATTGACAATGTAATTACTGATGATGAAAATGAACAAATTTTTTTGTTGTATCAAATTGTAATAAAAAACAACAAAGAAGTTATTGATAACAGCATCAAGCACTTAAAAGAATTATAAAAAGTTTGGAAATTAACACAGAACCTTAGCGAAGAACTTAGCGAAGCGATCTCACGAACACCTTGAAAATAAAATTAAAATGTGAGTAATCTCTTTACAAGTAAAAAAAATCGGACATTATTGACAGACACTAAATTGCTTATACATTTTTTATATCTTTGCAAATTGCCTCTTTAGCTCAGTTGGTAGAGCAGCTGTTTCGTAAACAGCAGGTCGTGGGTTCAAGTCCCATGAGAGACTCTACTATTCTTAAATATTTTATTTTTTTTTAACATTATATATTTTAATTTTGCAAATATAAATGAATAAAAAAGTTTTAATTATTACATATTATTGGCCTCCATCGGGTGGAATAGGAGTGCACAGATGTTTGAAATTTGCAAAATATCTTAATCTTTATGGCTGGACACCAGTTATATACACTGCATTAAATGCTCATTACTCTTATCTCGACGAAACAAATAATAAAGACATTCCCAAAGGAATAACAATATTAAAACATAAAATAAAAGAACCGTTTTCTGCTTTCAAATTTCTATCAGGTCGCCAAAAAAACGATTCAAGTAATCCTGTATATGCCAGAGATAAAAAGCAAAGTATTACCGATAAATTTGCAATTTGGATAAGAGGAAATTTTTTTATTCCCGATGCAAGAGCATTGTGGATAAATCCATCTGTAAAATATTTGTCGAAGTATCTTAAAGAAAACCATGTTGACGCAATTCTTTCTGATGGTCCGCCACATACAAACACAATTATTGCCTGTAAACTTAGTAAAAAATTTAATATTCCATGGTTAGCCGACTTTCAGGATCCATGGACTCAGGTAGATTATTACAAGTTATTTCCGCTTACTCGATGGGCAGATAAAAAACATAGGCGATTAGAACAAGAAACTTTTAAAATCGCAAAAAAAATTACTATTGTTAGTCCAACGTGGAAAAATGCTCTTGAAAGCATTGGGGCAAAAAATGTGGATGTTTTGTACTGGGGATTTGATGAAGAAGATTTTTTGGACATGATTCCTATTAAAAATGCAAACGAATTTGTAATATCGCACGCTGGTCTTTTAGGTGTTGATCGCTTACCCGATAATTTATTTAAGGTTTTGGCTGAATTAAAAAATGAACTGCCAGATTTTGCTAAAAAACTCAAAATAAAATTTACGGGAATGATTGATTTTTCAGTTTTAGATTGCATTGATAGATTTGGACTTAATGAAAACCTTGAAATAATAGATCTTAAACGCAAAGGAGCGTTACAACTTACTATGGATTCCGATTTGTTGTTGTTGCCATTAAATAAATCAGATAATATTATGGGGCGAATTCCCGGTAAATTATTTGAACAATTAATTTCTCGAAATCCAATATTAGTATTAGGACCTTATGGAAGTGATGTCCAATATATTGTAGAGTCAGTTAATGCTGGAAAAAGTTTTGATTATTCTGAAACTGAATCGGTAAAGTTTTATATAAAACAAGTATTTAACAAAGAAATATCTATTATGAACAGTGATCTTTCAGAATTTTCAGTAAAAAAACAAGTTGAAAAATTGGCATTTTTATTAAATTTGATCTCAATTAAACCCAATTTATGAAAACAGTAATATTATGTGGTGGATTCGGTACTCGTATTCGTGACGTGGCCGACAATATTCCTAAACCTATGATTCCGATTGGACGAGACCCTATTCTTTGGCATATTATGAAATATTACGCCAGCTATAGTTACAATGACTTTATATTGTGTCTGGGTTACAAGAGCGAAACTATTAAAGACTTTTTTATTAATTATGAACGCAGAAGCGCTGACATAATGTTAACTATTGGAAAAAAAAATGAACAAATTATAAGTGAAAATAAGCACGAAGAGGATGGGTGGAGGATTACTCTGTCCGAAACGGGGATAAAAGCAATGACAGGAGCTAGAGTAAAAAGGATTCAAAAATATATTGGTAACGACTCTCATTTTATGTTGACTTATGGTGACGGCTTAGGTGATATTGATATTAATAAGTTAGTATCTTTTCATAAATCTCATGGGAAAATGGTAACTGTTACAGGAGTGAAGCCTCCCGGACGATATGGAGAATTGGGATTAGCAGACGATGGTACTACAGTATGTGGATTTAATGAAAAACCTCAAGCTAGTGGTGGAAGAATTAATGGTGGCTTTTTTGTTTGCAATTCATCATTTTTTAATTTATTAAATGATGATGAAACTTTAGTTCTGGAACAGGAGCCTATGAAAAAACTTGTTGCAATGGGAGAACTTAAAATGTTTGAACATGATGGATTTTGGCAACCTATGGATACATATAGAGAATATTCACTTTTAAATGAATTGTACGCTAACAATAAAGCACCCTGGGTAAAATGGTAAGTAAAAAACTCTTCAACGATATTTATCGTAATAAAAAAGTTATTGTTACAGGCAATACTGGATTTAAAGGGTCATGGTTGAGCATATGGCTGCTCTATCTTGGTGCCGATGTTTATGGAATTTCAAAAGATATTCCTACAAATCCTTCGATGTTTAAAGAATTGCATTTAAAGGATAAAGTTAAACATTTTATGAGTGATGTAAGAGATATTGACACATTGTCAAGTATTGTAAATGACGTAAAGCCTGACTTCCTTTTTCATTTAGCTGCACAACCTATAGTTTCATTATCTTATCAATTACCAATAGAAACAATTTCAAGTAATGTAATGGGAACCACAAATGTTCTTGAGGTATTAAGGATTTATCAGAACCCTTGTACGGCAATTATTGTTACAAGCGACAAATGTTATGATAATGTTGAATGGATTTGGGGATATAAAGAAACCGATAATATTGGGGGAAAGGACATTTATAGTGGAAGTAAGGGTGCTGCCGAATTAATCTTTAAATCTTATTACCATTCATTTTTTAAAAAAGAAAATTCTCATGTCAGAGTGGCAAGCGCAAGGGCAGGAAATGTAATTGGTGGCGGCGATTGGGCATTAGACAGAATAGTTCCTGATTGTATGCGTTCGTGGAGTTCGGGTAAGACGGTTGAAATAAGAAGTCCGAATGCAATCCGACCATGGCAACATGTATTAGAGCCATTAAGTGGCTACCTGAATCTTGGAGAACAATTATTCAATAATAATTCTTTAAATGGCGAAAGCTTTAATTTCGGACCTCAAGCCGAATATAGCCATACTGTTTTAGAGATATTAGAACATATCAGTAAAAGATGGCATTTTAAAAAATTATATGAAGCTTATAAAGTTATTGGCGATAACAAATTTCATGAAGCAGGCATGTTAAAACTTAATTGCGATAAAGCACTTCATCGTTTTAAATGGATTCCTACTTTAGATTATAATACATTAATTGAGTTTACTAGTGATTGGTATTATGAATATTACAAAAAATCAACAAATATGTTTGAATTTACATTAAAACAAATTGATCAATACGAAAATTTTGCAATCAAAAAGGGTATAAAATGGGCAACATTATAAACGGAGTATGTTTGACTCAGGTTAAACAGATTTTTCATCCCAAAGGTAATGTTTTTCACGCAATTAAAAAGTCCGATGTGGGATTCAATGGTTTTGGGGAAGCATATTTTTCAACTATTAATTTTTCAGAAATTAAACCTTGGAAAAAGCATTTATCCATGACACTAAACTTTGTTGTTCCCTCGGGTGAAATTAGATTTGTTATATATGACGACAGAGAAAACAGCTCAACCAAAGGAAATTTTATGGATGTCACATTGAGTCATAGTAATTATAAAAGATTAACTATTCCACCTGGATTATGGGTTGCATTTGAAGGAATTGGAATGAATCTTAATTTACTGCTAAATATCGCTGATTTGGAACATGATCCGCAGGAAATTATTCGAAAAACCTGTTTAGAAGATATTAATTATAAATGGTGAAAAAAAAGGTTTTAATTGCAGGAGGAAATGGGTATATCGGGTCAAGACTATCTATTTATTTATCTGATAAAGGTTATTCTGTCACTGCAATATGCTTTCCAACATTGCCACAAAACAAAGAGTGGGTATCAAAAATTGAATCTGTTTTAGTTGGCGATATTACAAATGAACTATTTTTAAACAAACTATCGAAATTTGATTTTGATTATATTGTAAATCTTATTTCTTTAGATCATAGTCAATCAAATGGCTTGCCTACTAAAGTATGTCCAGTAAATATTACTCCCACTTGGAGTTTATTTAATATTTTTGCTAAAAAGGGACTTAGAAAGTTTATCTATTTTTCAACAATACATGTTTATGGCTCAAATTTAAAAGGTTTAGTATCAGAATCAACTAAAGTTAGTCCAAGTAACCCTTATGCGTTAACTCATTTATTAGGTGAACAAATATGTGAATACTACAATAAAACAACATCAATCGAATCCACAGTTGTGCGATTATCAAATAGCTATGGCTATCCAATTTTTAACGACAATAATTGTTGGTGGCTGGTAATTAATGATTTATGTAAGAGTGCTGTTATTAACAAAGAAATTATATTGCAGTCCGACGGTACTCCTGTCAGAGACTTTATTCACGGGTGGGATGTTTGTTTTGCTATTCAGAATATTATTGAAACAAATGTGTTTAACTCAATTTATAATATTAGCTCTGGTGAAACTATTTCAATTCTGTCCATTGCAAAAAAAATACAACATTTATATTATTTGAAATATAACACCGAAATTAAAATTTCATTATCCAAAAAAAATAAATCGTCGAAAACTGAACGATACACTATTAGTAATCATCTAATAAGAAGCGTTGGATATAAACCTCAGTGGAATACCGATAAAGGAATTAATGATTTGCTTGATTACTTGGAAATTAATAAGAACACCCTTAAACCATTCCTTAATAATAAGTGATAAAAAGCAAATATAAAATACTATGCTTTCTTGATTTCGATAAAGGGCGTGACATTGAGATCCTGATGCCCGTTGTATATTATATCAAGAAATATCACAATGCCGATAAAAAGCATAAAAGAATGGAACAGGAAGTTTTTAAAGTTGCATCAAAAATAACAATTGCCAACCCTTTCTGGAAAAAAGATATTGAAAGTATTGGTGCAAATAATGTTGATGTAATATATTGGGGATACGACCCGGATGATTTCATAAACAGAAAAACAGAAATATCTGATAAATTTATAATTTCTCATGCCGGATTATTAGGATTTGACAGATTACCCGAAACATTTTTTAAAGTGTTACGTGACTTAAAAAATGAAATCAATGAATTTCATAACAACTTGCATATTGAATTAGCTGGAAATGTAGATTATTCAGTGGTTGACTGCATTAAAGCTAATAATTTATTTGAAAACGCGACCCTTTATGGAAATATAGACAGGCAAAAAGCATTAGATTTAACAATTAATTCAAATATTTTATTATTACCTTTAAACAAAGCAGATAATGCAATGGGAAGAATTCCCGGAAAACTTTTTGAATATATTGCAGCACGCAAACCAATATTATGTTTAGGTCCAAATAATGGCGATGTATATAAAATTATTACACCTTTAAATTGCGGGCAAAGTTTTGAATACAATGATTATAATGGAATTAAAAAGTTTATCGAGAAACAATTCTACGAATATTCTATGAAAATAAATAATATTAAAAATACTAATTTAGAAGAATATTCTGTAAAAAATCAAACTAAAAAAATTGCAGAATACCTGTCAGAAATCACAAAATAATGAAAGCAAAACATAAAGTATTATGCTTCTTGATTGAAGACTGGGGAAGAGACCCTGAAATGTTATTGCCACTTATTTATTTTGCCGAAAAATACTGCAATTGCGAAGTTAGTTTCGAATTTACGTGGAACATATACTCTATTTATCAAAAACAACCGGATGTAGTTTTATTGCCCAACACTATTGGCTCGAATTTGTTTTTTGAAGCATCAAAATATGCCCATCAACAAGGAATTAAAGTATTTGCACTAATTTCTGAAGGAAATTTTAGAATCGACGGCAGTTTTGATTATTGGGGATTTAATTTAGATAAAATATTTTATCAGGATTTTGTATGTTGTTGGTCACAACGTTCATGTGATTTTTTAAAAGCAGAAATCCCTGAAATTAAAAATAGAATTGTTTTTACAGGTGCAACCGGCTTTGACAGATATTCAATTTACGATTTTATATCTAAAGAAGAATACCTAAAAAAAAAGAATTTAACACAATACAAAAAAATTATTGGTTATGCAGGATGGGCATTCGGAAAACTCGGTAATAAACAAGGATTAGAAGAACTTAAATTTTTCTTTAATTACGATCCCGAAAAATTAGTTTGGGTTGAAAAACAAATGTATCTTGTTGAAAGCATTTTAAAAGAAGCAATCGAAAAAAATCCTGAAATTTTATTTATTTTAAAGAAACACCCGAGTGAAGTAAATCAATCAATAGTAGCTGAATGTTTAAATGAGATGTCTCGTTTAAGCAACTATCCTAATGTTTTGTATATTAAGGAAGGTGAAAATTTGCACGATTTAATAAATATTTCTGACTTATGGCTTGGTTTCGAAACAACTACTGCTCTTGAGGCATGGTTACTAAATAAAAATACAATTCTTATTAATCCGGACCCAAATTTTAAACGGGATATGCATTTTAAAGGTTCTGTAATAGCTCAGGACTATTTTTCTTTACAAAAATTAATTGATGAATATTATAACACTAAAAAAATTAATAAATTTAATGAACCCGAACATAGTTTTTATAGAAACAAAGCAATTGAAGACACAATAGGTTATAGTGATGGTTTTAATCATTTAAGAGCAGGTTATTATTTTAAACAAACAGTTGATTTAATTGAAAAAAATGGATTGAATAAAAAGAGAATTTTTTCAACAAAATATTTTATAAAACATTTATTAATGGTAGTTGGCAGATTTTTTTATATTAAAAGAATATTTATTCATTTGCCAAAATTTAAAAAAACAATTTGGATATTCGAAAATTATAAACTTAAAAATATTATTTCATTAAAACTTAAGTATTATAGTTATATAGATGAATTTTATAAAAAACATAATATTGAAGAGAGTATAAAAAACAATACTATTTGGAATAAAATTTTTCGTTCGTAATAAGTTTTATAAGAATATTGTTTTCATTCAAATTTATATTGTCTCGACCATTTATTGCCACGACCTGTCATCCTGAGCGAGGTCGAAGGAAGGTCGTGGGTAGAATTAGAAGAGAATTGGCTTTAGCCAAACCCGATAGTTAATGAATTTCTTTAACTTAATCCAAGCTCTTGTTGATTTATATCCAACATCCGATAGCTCGAATTGTAATCTATATGAGAATTTTTTTTTTGCTTGGCTAAAGCCAGATTTATTATTTTTATATTCCACGACCTTCCTTCGACAAGCTCAGGATGACTGGTCGTGGCAATATACAGATAATATTACAACATCCGATAACTATCGGATTTATTTGGAAAGATGTCTATTAATTGATTAACGATTCAAGCATTAATTTAATTTATTTTTGGTATAAAAGTTTTTAATTCTATTTTTGCAGGCAAATAGGCGTTCCGAAAATTTATTTGTTAAGTACTATACTTCAAAAAGGAATAATTTGGGTTTTACCTTTTTAACTCCCCTCTCTTTTAAAAGAGTGGTTGGAGTCATAAAGAAATAAAAACTCAAATTATGCTCATTCAAAGTATATAAATGAATCTTCTGTAAGTCAATAAGCGGGAGTAGCTCAGTTGGTAGAGCATCAGCTTCCCAAGCTGAGGGTCGCGGGTCCGAGTCCCGTTTCCCGCTCATTTTTTAATTTTTTTTACTTGCGTTAATAATGCAAATAAATTATGATAAATATATTTTTTAAAGAAAACGATAAGCTAAAACTTCATCAGGGAATTTTAGATTTTAAAAATATTCCTGAAATAAATATTGTATGGATTGACTTATTACAACCTTCTTATGAAGAACGAATAGCAATAGAATCGCACTATAACATTATATTACAAACACGCCAGGAAATAGAAGAAATTGAAATAAGTTCCCGATATTTTGAAACTGATAATCTTACTGTTATAAATTCACATTTTCTTATTCCAACCGAGAATGAATTTAAAAAAGAGCCAATTTCATTTATTTTAAAAGATAACATTTTATTTTCCCACCGCAATTCCGAAACTCGCACATTTACTGAAATATACCGCAGAGTTGATTTTAATTACAAACTTATAGATGCTTATCATATATTTTTAAATATTTTTGAAATACGAATTGATTTAGATGCAGATATGATTGAAGCAATGCTAAAAAATATTTCTTCAATCTCAGGATTAGTTACACACGAAAAAACATTTTCCGAAGAAATACTTGTTAAAATATCTAAATTTCAAGAAGATACAATGCAACTTCGTGAAAATATTATTGACAAGCAAAGAGTTTTGTCGGCAATTTTAAAGAGTGACTATTTTCCTCAAATAATGCACAACAAAATTCGCGTAATGATTAAAGATACAGGTTCATTGCTCGATTATACTGTTTTTAGTTTCGAACGACTCGATTTTCTTCAAAACACATTTTTAGGACTTGTTAACATCGAGCAAAATAAAATTATTAAAATATTTACTGTAGCAACTGTTATTTTTATGCCACCAACTTTAATTGCAAGTTTATATGGAATGAACTTCAAAAAAATGCCCGAACTTAGTTGGGAATGGGGCTATTTTTTCGCTATTTTGCTAATGATTATGTCAGTTGCTATTACTTTAGTATTATTTAAAAAGAAAAAATGGTTATAAATTAAAAAAGGTTCAAGTTTAAAGTTTCGGGTTTCAAGTTTCGGGTTTCAAGTTTCGAGTTTTTTAACAACTCTAAACTAAAAACTCTAAACTAATGAAAAGCATAAGTAATTAATAATGAGACAATAACTAAAATATAAGTACATGAAAAAATTAATTTTAATCACATTATTATTTACAATAGCTATTATTGCTAAATCGCAAGAGATGATTGGCATAATAGGAAGCACAAATGCAGGTGTTAATGTAACTTCTGTAAATCCAAGTTTTATGGCTGATTCAAAATATTATCTTGATGTAAATATTTTATCAACTAATATTTTTTATCAAACCGATATGGTAAAAAACGGATATGGCAATTTTAGGTTAAACGGACCATCATTTATGCTCAATAAAGGCAGCCATAATTTTGCTTTTGTTAATGCTGCACGAACCGGAATTTCATATAAAAAAACATCAAGTGCAAATGGTTTGTATAATGAGTTTAATGTTGCCGGAATTGCATGGGGCGAGGCAGGCTTAAGTTACGCATACACTTTTAAAAGATTTGAAAAATCAGTTTGGTCTGCCGGTGCAACAGTTAAATTCTTGTTTGGTGCCGGAGGTGCTTATTATGCAAGTGCAAGTGCCGGTAATTCTTTTAATAATTCAGTTTTCGACAATATTCAAAATAGTGGTTTGGTAGGAGGTGGGGGAATGGGTTTTGGTAAAGGAATCGGTTTTGATGTTGGTTTTATGTATCAGAAAAAAATAAATAAAGAAGCTCAAAAACCATTTGTACGATTATGCCAGCAAAAATATTACGACTATAAATATAAAATCGGAATTTCTATAATAGACATTGGCGCTTTAAAATTTTCGAAAAGCGTAAGTTCTACTAATTTTAACATAAATTTAACTGGTAGCGACACATCCAGCACACATATTGATTCTTCATATAATGTAAATAATTCATCTTTAAAACAAGATAAATTTTCGGTTGCTTTACCTACAGCTATTGCGGTACAATTCGATTATCATTTATCAAAAAATTGGTATTTTAATGGATTGTTTTTTCAGTCGTTGCAACTTGCAAACTATTATGTACGCCGCCCAACAATGTTTTCGTTTGCACCACGTTACGAGAAAAAACTTTACGAAATAAGTTTGCCGGTTTCGGTATCCGATTTTAAATATTACAGGATTGGTTTAGCATTACGTTTCTGGAAAATAACAATAGGCAGCGATAATTTACTTGGCTCCTTTGGAGTAGGTGCAAACAGAGGATTTGATGTTTATGCTGCAATAAAAATTAATTTCTTAAAAGGAAAGTGCCGGGAAAGAAAAAGGAGAAATTAATTTCGATAATTTTGTTTGTGTCTGAATATTTAAATAGATTAAAGTTTTACCACGTTGTTAATTGAAAAATATTCAGAAGAATCGCTTGTATAAGTTCTAAAAAAATGTTTAACATTAACCAAAATTAATAATCTGTAACACTTTACTGGCTTATGCACAGTTATGCTACACATTTATTAGAGTCGGGAACTGATTTACGATTTATCCAGGAATTACTTGGACATAAGAGCAGTAAGACAACAGAAATTTACCCCGTAAGATAGCTTAAATAGTGTCTGTCCATAATGTCCGATTTTTTCGTTATACTCGTTTTGAAAACAGTCATTTACATAAGTAAACTCCTTGATTTTCAAAACTTCACAAGCCTTGTCATCGAACTTTATATTCCAGACTCTTGACTTTATGGACAGACACTAAATTATATGGTATAAATAAAAAATCCTTATGATGATTTGGTATTATTAAATTATGTATATTTTAAAAAAAGATGAAACGATTGCATATTTTTTTTATTTTTTCGATGTTTTTGCTCAAAAAAACAACCATTGGTATTGCTTGTTATCTAAAAAGAAATGATAATATACCCATAGCGGTGTACTTTCCTAAATGTATAGCAGTACGGCGGCATAGTTCAACTTAATTTTATCCTCAATTTCTTTCTGCCTTTTATTAATTTGTAGATTAAAATATTTTTCTACCTTTACAGTAATTTTTGTTGAAACTGAGGATAAAATCCTAATATGTTAGCGGTAAGTGTAAGAAGCTGAAACGATAGACATAAATTGAAAAGTAAATCATAGTTCAGACAATGGATAATTTTGAAGAATATTTACGACAGGGTGAGCCAAACAAAGCAGAAAAAGCAAAAGTTTGGAAAACGGCTATTGGCTTGCAACAAATTGACGGGCTAAAACCGTCTGACTATCTCATTGCAACTGCCAAACAAAACATTGAAGGCGACATTACCATTGACGAAGTAAAACAGCGCATTGACACTTATTATATACAGCACCCAACCCAAACAAATGAAGACCGCACCGAAGAAGCCGATAAAGTTTCGGCACGAATTGCAGAAATATTGAGTGAACAAACATTTACGTTTTCACCTGCAGAATACATTGCTATTCATCGCAGGTTATTTCAAGACATTTACAAATTTGCAGGCAAAATCCGTGATTACAACATCACCAAACAAGAGTGGGTGCTAAATGGCGAAACGATTTTATACGGAAGTGCCGAGAGCTTGAAAGCCACGTTGGAATACGATTTTGAACAAGAAAAAAAGTTTAGCTATAAAGGATTAAGTCAGCAAGAAGTTATCGAACACATAGCACATTTTATTTCCTACCTTTGGCAAATTCACATTTTTGGTGAAGGCAATACTCGAACAACAGCCATTTTTTTAATAAAATATTTGCAGACATTTGGCTTTAAAGTAAACAACGATTTGTTTGCAGAGCATTCGTGGTATTTTCGAAATGCGTTGGTAAGAGATAATTACAAAAACCACGTGAAGAATATTCACGCTAACAACGAATTTTTACTGCGTTTTTTCGAAAACTTATTGCTTGACGAAAACCATATCTTGAAAAACCGAGAAATGCACGTTAAGTTTGTTGAACCTGTAAATGACCCAGTAAAAGCTAAAAATGACCCAGTAAATGACCCAGTAAATGACTCTGTGAAAAGTAAAATATTGAAACATTTAAAACAAAACCCAAAAGCAAATTATAGAGAGCTTGCCGACAAAACAGGATATTCTACGGTAACCATAAAAAGACATATTCAAGAACTAAAAAAAATGGGAATAATCGAACGCATCGGAAGCGACAAAACAGGCTATTGGAAAATTGTAGAACTATAAACTAACATACAAGCAGACAGAAAAGAAAGAAAGTAAAATGATAAAGACACGGAAACCGAATATTGACAATGGTTTACAAGGACAGACGAAAGAACACCAGGCGGTAACAGGCGGTATATTTTATTGCGAGACAGTGCGGATTTCAGCGTTTCTGCATCTAATAAACTTTTGTGTATCTTGACAGGACAGTGCTTCGAAATCGGCAACAAAAACATACCGCCAAACCGTTACCGCTAATAAGTAAAATGACTATAACCTTGACAATTTTAAGCAAACAACTGACTATTTTCGTTATGACTTGTACAATATATTATAACAATGTGACAGTTTATGACAATTTTGTAAAATATTGCTTAAACATTGCATAGTCTGACTCATAAAAAATATTTTTCCCCCGACACAAAAACTCATCATTTGTTGACAGTTGAGAGTTTTGACAAAATTAATTCAAAGCGGTGCGGTGGGTTGTCCACGAAGTTGTGTGAACTACAATTTTTGGGTTAATTATACACGGTGTTACAACAAAGCTATTTCATCTACTATACTATTTATTTTGAATCAGTTAAAAAATTGGAGTTGGATGGAGTTTATCCTGAACGAAGTTGAAGGATGGAGGGTTTTTTGTTTCTTTTTTGGTGGTGAAAAAAGAAAAATAAAAAAAATCTAAATTAAAATTACCAATGACTTTAATTTTTAAAAAGGGTTTTTAAGGTTCGACTAATTATTATAAAATTTGTTATTACATATTAAAAACAAATATTTATTTTTGTATAAATACTTTCTCGTAACATTTCTATATCAATATTCGTTATTATGTCTCATTCAAAAATCGAAATTTTATTCGAGGACAACCATCTTATAGCAATTAATAAACATTCAGGCGAGTTAGTTCAGCCCGATAAAACTGGCAGTATATCATTAGAAGAGACCGTTAAACAATATATTAAAGAAAAATACAACAAGTCAGGCAATGTGTATTTAGGTATTACTCACCGAATAGACCGACCAGTAAGCGGTTTGGTTTTAATGGCAAAATCGGCAAAAGCACTTTCACGATTAAACCAAATGTTGCAGGAACATAAAATCTCAAAAAAATATTGGGCAATTACTTCAAAAAAACCTGATAATGATGAAGGAACTTTAATTCATTATATTCGCCGTAATGAGCAAAAAAACATTTCTTATGCTTTTAATAAAGAAGTAAATGGCGGTAAAAAAGCAGAATTAAAATATAAAGTTGCAGGAAAATCTGACAGATATTACTTAATTGAAATTGAATTAATTACTGGTCGTCATCACCAAATCCGCGCTCAATTATCGGAAATTGGTTGTTCTATTAAAGGTGACTTAAAATATGGATTTAATCGTTCAAATCCTGATGGAAGTATTTCACTTCATTCTCGCGAAATTTCATTAATTCATCCTGTAACAAAGCGGGAATTAAAAATAATTGCTCCAGTTCCTAACGATAAACTTTGGCTATATTTTCAAAATATTATTAAATAAAAATATCCCGCATTTGTGGGATATTTTCGTGATCCAGCTGGGATTCGGACCCAGGACCCCATCCTTAAAAGGGATGTGCTCTACCTACTGAGCTACTGAATCTTTTCCTCTAAAAAAAGAGTTGCAAAGGTATAATCATTTTACAAATTATACAAAATCCTTTATAAAAAACTCAAAATAATTTCAATCTTTTTTATAACTTTCAGTTATTCAATACATCTAATTTCAATATATTTTATTAAACATTGATTTTGGTATTATTAATCGAAAACATACATTTGCGTAAAGATTTATAATATGCAAAATAAAATTGTAATAATAACCGGAGCTTCTTCGGGAATTGGAAAAGCATTAGCTTTTGAACTATCAAAAAGAGGTTGCAAAATTATTATTGCCGCTCGAAACCAAGAAAATCTCGAAACTGTAAAAAATGAACTATCAGAAATAAACTGCGAAGTTTTGTCGGTTGTTGCAGATGTTTCGGTTGAAAACGACTGCAAAACAATTATTAATAAAACTATTGAAAAGTATGGAAAAATAGATGTTCTTATTAATAATGCCGGAATATCAATGAGAGCAATTTTTGAGGAACTTGATTTATCAGTTATTAAAAAATTAATGGATACTAATTTTTGGGGAACAGTTTATTGTACTAAATTTGCTTTACCATGGCTTTTAAAATCAAAAGGAACTGTGGTTGCAATTTCATCTATTGCCGGATTTGTTCCATTGCCTGGCAGAACTGGTTATTCTGCATCAAAATATGCTATTCACGGATTTTTAAATACTTTAAGAGTAGAAAACATAAAAAAAGGATTACATGTACTAATTGCAGCACCCGGATTTACTGCATCAAATATTCGTAAAACAGCATTAGTTGCCAATGGCAGCCAACAAGGCGAAACTCCAAAAGCCGAAGAAAAATTAATGCCGGCTGAAAAAGTAGCTTACTTTATTGCAAATGGAATTGAAAAACGTAAAAGAACGGTTATTCTTACTCAACAAGGAAAATTAACTG
Source organism: Bacteroidetes bacterium GWA2_32_17 (assembly GCA_001769035.1). Taxonomy (GTDB): domain Bacteria; phylum Bacteroidota; class Bacteroidia; order Bacteroidales; family GWA2-32-17; genus GWA2-32-17. The sequence goes on along the minus strand of MENF01000113.1, from coordinate 1,713 downwards.
TTTTATTATATAAATTTTTTCCTTCATTTATGGATAAAGTTATTTACAAACATTTAGCAAAAGAGCCTGATTCACCTTTTAAATAATAAAAAATGATTTCACATACAACAAAAATCAGAGTACGCTATGGCGAAACAGATAAAATGGGAGTAGTTTATTATGGTGCTTACCCATTATATCTTGAAGTTGCACGTACAGAGCTTATGCGTAAATACGGAATTGCATATAAAAATTTAGAAGAAAATGGAATTCAATTACCTGTTATTCATTTAGAATGTAGCTATATAAAACCAGCTTTTTATGACGATATTATTAAAATAAAAGCAACGATAAAAGAATTAAAAGGGAGTAAATTAACTTTCGAATATGTATTATTAAATAATGAAAATCAGATAATTAATAAATCAACTACAACTTTAATTTTTCTTAATTCCATAACAGGTAAACCATGTCGCCCTCCTGAAATTATAAACAAAAAGCTATCAAACATCTAATTAGTGCTTGTCTATAATGTCGAAAAAATTTGTAAATTTATATCATATTTATAATTCAGAACTTATGGGAATAAGGTATAAAGGTATATGGTATAAGCAATTAGCCGTCATTCCTTATTCCCTTATACCCTATACCTCTATACCCTATAAATTAAAAATGTAGAAATTACGGAAAGACACTAATTATAATTAGGTATGTTTTTTGAACAATTAATTTTTTTTGTAAATTATTTTTTGTTGTATATTTAAATTTTTATTTTTGCTATATTACAGAACTTTAATATGCTTATAATTAAACATATACTCTTATTAAAAAAAACAAAAGCAATTTTATTGTTATTATTTACAATATTAATTTCATTTTCTATTTATGCTCAAGGATCAAAAGGTTATTTAGAAGTTGTTGGTAAAGTTAAAGTTGGAAAAAAAATGATTACAGGAGCCGATGTAAATGTTTACCTTAATAATAGTAAAATACAAAGCGTAAAAACAGTAACTGATGGTAAATTTAATTTCAAATTTGATATTGACAAAGAATACATTGTTGAAGTTTCGGGACAAGGATTAGTTACTAAAAAAGTACTTTTTGAAACAAAAGCTCCCGATAAAGACTTAATTTACAAGTATTCTTTTACAGTTGAATTATTTGAATCATATCCAGGTATTGATGTTTCGTCATTAAATAAACCAGTAGCAAAAGTAAATTATAACGAAGATGCTGATGCATTTGATTATGATATCGCTTACACCGAACTAATGCGTAAAGAAATTGATAAAATAACTACTCAAATTGAGGCATATAAAAAACAAACATACCAACAATTAGTAAGTAAAGCTGATGAGTTATTTAAAACTGAAAAATACGAGGAAGCAATTATATATTACGAAAAAGCAATTGATGCAGATCCTTATAGCGACTATTCAGATAAACAAATTATGGAATGTGAAAAAAGAACCGCAAACAAAAATACTAATGATTCAAAATTCACTAAATTAATTGCTGATGCTGATGTTAACTTCAACAATAAAAATTATTTGCTTGCAAAGGATAACTATCAAAAAGCTTCTGCAATTAAACCATCTGAACAATATCCAAAAACAAAACTCATAGAAATTGACAAAATTTTAGCTGATGCAGATGCTAAAGCTAAATTAGAAGCAGATGCAAAAGCCAAAGCTGATGCGGAGGCAAAAGCCAAAGCCGATGCTATTGCTAAAG
>MENF01000112.1 GCA_001769035.1 Bacteroidetes bacterium GWA2_32_17 | reverse complement strand
ACTATTATTCCGTATCGGTATTATTTATGATTAAAGATAATTGAAAGCCAAACAAACACCAAATAAAAATACGGCTATTTATCTAATTGTTAATAACTTGTCTAAATTTGTTATTAAGGGGGTTTTTAGACAGTCTGACGTTTGGCGCTTGGAAAAGCTGGGCATTTAGCCGCAGTCGGTGTCAAACCGCTAAAATGTTTACAATTTGTTATAATTGTCAAGTTGCCCATTACTGCTCTTTGTTATCGTAGGTGGTGTTAGGCACTGGTTTTATTTCTAACATTAAAATCCAAATCCATTTTGTTATATTTGTTGAAGGTGTCGAAATGTCAGATTTTTCCCACGAAATAGGGAGCCATCTAATAAAGGAATTTTGTATTTCACTTTTATTTTTTAGGACATTGATTAGTTCATTCGGTGTGTAATTTTTTGATGAAGAATCTATTTTATCTTTTTCATATATTCCCCATATTAAGATATACTTATGAATATTATTAGGTGCTTTTTTGATTTTTATAATATCTTCATCAATATCCTCATTTAAGCATTTTATTTCTTTTATTTTTCCGCTACTAATGTCGCTAATTGAATAACGTTCAGCTCTTTTAGCTTCAATATAAACAGGTGAGAAAGTATTGTCAACATTGTCCAAAGATGATGGCTCAAATCTTTGAACTACTATATCAACTCTCTTACTCTCTATGTATTGTAATTCTCTGTTAATTCTATAATATTTAGGATGTTTTTTATTCGTATCTTTAGGGTCAAAATCACCTGAAAATAATGGAGATTTAAGTGCCTCAATCGTAATCAAAGAACATATTGTTGGTTCATCTGCTAATTCTATTCCTCTCACATTATTATTAAAAACACTTTCTTTTGAATTAACTCCAGACTGCCCAATTGACCAATTAATAAATTCATAGTGAGCTTTTAAAATCGCCTGTGAAGCAATTTCGAGAAAGCGGTTTAACCAATTATATTCTTCCATTGTTATTTTGTTTTAAAGTTTTTTATTAAACTAGTGCCTAACGTCCGCAGCTATGCCCAGTGCAGGATTGCGTGGTTGCGTCTGTATCTATAGTACAAAACTTGCATGCGGGCACTGAACTTGCAAACCTTCTGAAACCCGCATTGGGTATGAGCTGTTGTTGTGTTTAGTGCTTTTTCAATGATGCCTATTATAGCTTAAAACCAAATACCAGTATATCATCACTTTGTTCATTTTCATTACGCCAGTTATCATGAATAGAACCTATAATTCTTTTTTGTTCATCCATAATACTAGGTTGAATTTCGATTAATATATCCTTGAAGCGAGAAGACTTAAATTTTTTAAGTTCAGTGCCTCCAAACTGATCAGTATAACCATCGGAGAATAGATAGAATGTATCACCGTCTGAATAATTAATAACCGTTTTTTTAAATTCAATGTGTAAATCTTCATTTCTACCATTTATGCTAATTCTATCAGCTTTAATTTCATAGAAGTCATTATTCTGAAAATAGTAAAGTGGATTATATACTCCAGAAAATTCAATTGTTTTATTTTTTTTATTAACTACACAAATAGACATATCATACCCATCGTAATATTGGTCTTGGGATTGTTTCATACTTAGCAAAAAAAGCCTTTTAAATTCATTTAAGATATTATCAGATGAAATATTAATATTTTTTCTTAAAATTTCATTAAGTAAATTAACACCTATTAATGATAAAAAGGCTCCAGGAACACCATATCCAGTTGAATCAGAGGTAACTACAATTATTTTTTCATCTTGTTCAGCAAACCAAAAAAAATCGCCGCTGACAATATCTCTGGGTTTTAGATAAATAAACCAATCTTTGAAATATGTTTTAAGTAAATTGTCATCAGGAAATAACCTTCTTTGAATAATAGATGCATAATAGATTGAATCAGTAATGTTTTTTCTATAGTAAAGAGCTTCCTCATATTGCGCTTTATATAATTTTAATTGTTCATTAAGTTTTTTGCTTTCATTTTTACTATTAATAAAATCAATTAAACTATTTCCTAACTTTCTAAGTGAAAAAAAATCGATTGATGGTTTAATTTCTTCTTTTGTAAGTGCATTATAAACATGTTCAATTGAAAATTGCGGATTTTTTGAGATATTGAAATTACCATTAAAGTTTTTTTTCTGCGTTGGCCTATATATATCATTTTGATAATTTGTTTTTTCTTTTAAATGTATATCTACCGCATTAAACAATACTTCGTCCCAGATATATCTATATCTTTTATCCACCCCTGTTTTTAAAACATAAACTAGAGATTCAGTAAACTCTGTAATTCCTTTCCCTGGCAAAGATTTAGATGGCCGGTTAGATGGAGAAGAAGCTAATATGTATGAACCTTTTAATTGGTTAAGATTTGCATTAAACAAAGAATTATAATCACCCATCATATCAGTTACTTTTCCACTAAAGCAAGAATCTATAATTACAAATTTTCTTTGTAAGTTATAATTATCTTTTAATATCTTTTCAACTTCTTCGAATTCAACTGCTGTTGAAATTAAATATTCAGGCTCCGTATCTTTAAACGTAAAATAAAGCTTATCATTTGAATATATTCCATGACCTGAGTAATAGAAAAAAATTGTATCATTTGTGTTTTTTACAATCTTATGCAAAGTATTTCTAAATTCACTTGATTGAACACTGTTTAAAATAATAACAGAAGCTTCGTTGAAACCAAATAAATCAGGATTACAAAAAATTTCTTTAAGCGCTTTGAGATTTCCATTAACATTATCAAGATTGTTAATCTCCTCAGAAGTATATTCGCTTGTTCCGACAAGTATTACTTTAGAATCCTCACAATTGTATGATAAAGATTCATTTATTAGTGTATTTTTCTTCAATTTTTAGAATTTTATCTAATGTACTTTCAATTTCAGTATTATTTTTATTTGTCATCTCAATTTCTACACCTCTAATCTTAATTTTAATCGTGTCTTTTGGATTAACTTCAATATATGCTTTTATACAATTTAGTATACCAATTATTGCAGCTGTAACTGGAGCAGAAGCTATAAGAATTTGTATAATGTTATCCATAACAACACTCATATCTGATTCATCTCCCTTATTTATAATGTCATGGAAAGATGTATTTGGTAAATTTTCTTCTTTTAAATAAGAAATTAATTCTCTCTTTTTGTTTGAGAGGTTGCTATTTATCTCTAGTTTTAGTTCCATAAGATATATGTTTGAAGTTTCATTAAGCATTAACGTTGAGCGGTTGAATTTGGCAGGCTTTTACTTGCAGTCATTGTCAAATAGCTAAAATGTTTGTATATTGTTATTCCTGTCAAGTTGCCCATAACAGCCTGCTAAATTTTAACCGTGTGTTAGTGCCATGTGCTTTTTTATCAGTCTGAAATTATTAATTTGTCTGTTGTTATTACTTTGTTGTCTTGTGTTAAACGAAGAAAATACAATCCGCTTGTGAGATTGTCTCGGAATAGAGTAATTGTCTGTCCAGAAATATTTTTTATTTGTTTTACCTGTTGTCCTAATGAGTTATAAAGTGTCAAGATTGCGTTTGTAAAAACTTTGTCAGTTTGCAAAATTGTCTGGGTAGAAAAAGGGTTTGGAAAAAGTGAGAATGTGTTTTCTGAATTATTTTCATTTACCTGCACCGGTAGCGGAAAGTAAAAAGCTCCGATGTCAGAAATACTTCCATCGGGATCTGAAAGCGTTAAATCACCTGCATCAATACAGGGTGAATTGACTTGCAAATGATAATCACCTGAGGAAGAATTTACATACCAGGGATTGCGCCTGATATTTTTATACAAATCACTGGGCACACCGTTATTATTTGTTGAAAGCGTAGTATCGCCATAAAAAACTGAAAATCCTGAAAAATCGGGAACGTTATTATATACGTTATTAAATTTAAGCTGCGGAGCGGTTGAAACAACGGTCTGAAATCCTGAACCCGTATTGTTGCTTATAATATTGTTCCGCAAAATCATGGAAGAGTTACTTTCAATATTGGTAATTCCGCCTGCGTTTCCGTCAATTGTGTTTCGTTCGATTACTGAACCATGATCGGGATTTGTAATTCCATCACCGGTATTATTATAAATTACGCAGTGCGTTACCAGCAAGGTTCCTTTATTGTATATGGCATTGCCATTAATACCCGGTCCGCTATTACCGCGAATGATACAACTGTCAACATTGAGTGTATCGTCAACATAACAACTTCCTACACCTGCAGTATTATTTTCGATAAGGCAGTTTATAAAACTTGTATGTGTATTGCTGTCGAACAGAATGTAAGCCATCGGGGAGTTTTGAGAGAACAAACAATTTCGGAAAGTGGTGTGACTTCCTGCAATTCCGGCATATAAGCCAGTATTAGAAATAAACTCAACATCGTAAACTGTAAGGGATCTGCCTATGAGACCATAATTATCGTTATACCTGATAAGGCAGTGTTTTAGGGCAATTTCTGATTCATCACCTCCTGCGTATAAAATAATGCCTGTTGCATTGTGTTCAATAAGCGAATGCTCAAGGTGGGTATTCATGAAAGATTGAAGCACAGGGTTGTAGTTTGCCCCGCCATATTGCAGAATAACATATTGAAGAACTGACAAGGGGCGATTGATATCGCTGCTGAAATTTATTGCTCCCCATTGTCCGGGAGTGGGGCTTGGTTCGGCTGTAGTTAAGCGTATGCTGTCGGTTGCATTTCCGTTTGCGGTAAGTGTTCCGGCTACATACATATTAACACCTAATGCAAATTTTACGGTTACACCGGCATCTATTACCAGGGTTTGTCCATCGGGTACAGTGTCGTTTGCAATAATAACATAAGGACTTCCGGCTAAATTCCAGGTGCCTGAAACATTGCCTGAAATATAGGTTTGCGCAAAAGCCTGTATAACGGTAAAACCCAGTAAGGAAATAGAAAGTAGATTTTTTTTCATTTTATTTAATTTTTTGTTTTCTTACTCGTCTGGCTTTTCGGTGTCGCCCCGTTTTTTGAGTGGTCGCTGGTCTCCACTTTTTATTTTTCATTCTTATCAGCCGTGAATGACTGTTAAGAAACGTCAAAGTTAAAATTTATTCGTGTCTGTCCATTTTGTCGTTTTTTTAGCATTCTGACTAACGTTTTTATAATTACCAGTAAATTAATTAGTTGCAATTCCTAAATCTTCATTAGTTAATGCAAATTTATCGATTTTTTTTTTAATTCTTTTAACAATTCCGGGTTTTCTTTTTTAATTTGAAAATAATAATTAATTTGATAGGTTGTATTTCGTTAGCTTGAGAAGTTAATAGTTCGGGTATAGGGGGGATTCTGACTAACGTTTTTATAATTACCATTATATTAATTAGTTACAATTCTTAAATCATCATTAGTTAATGCAAATTTATCAATTTGTTTTTTAATTCTTTTAACAATTCCGGGTTTTCTTTTTTGGTCTAAAAATAAATAATTAATTTGATATGTTGTATTTCGTTAGCTTATGAAGTCAATAGTTTTGGGTATAGGGTGGATTGTTTATAACGTTTAATGTTGGATTTGGCAGGCTTTTACTTGCAGTCATTATCAAACCGCTAAAAAGTTTACATTTTGTTAGAATTGTCAAGTTGCCCATAGCTGCCCAGTTTTTACCAAACGTGTGTTACCACTTGTTTTATTTGTCAAGTATAATGTTTGCTTTATTCGCTTTGGAAACTAAATAATTTATGAATGCACTACAAGAAACCAACATAAATTTTGCGTCCTCAAAGTCACAATTTGTTTCGGCTTCTAGTGCATGTCGAATACCATCACTGTCACTCGTATAACCATAAATTTGTTTAAAACCTCGCTCTAATGCTGGATGAATTTTTGTTTTACCTTTTATTTTGTCCAAAGCTCCACCTAAAGAATCATTTTTGTTGTCAGAAATTTTCTTAGCAACGCATTCAACTGCTGAAATAGATTCTTTTATAGAATTTCTATAATCAGGATTCGTTTTTTCTGAGATTTTGTCAAGAGAGTTTTTTAGATGTATATTAGCTCCACGCAATGCAGTAAACTGTCCCGAGTTATTAATTGCATCTTCAATTTCATTTATTTCAAGAGAATTTGTTATTGGCGCAATATTATTGTCTATAAAACGATAACCCGGGTTTTCTTTTTTGGTCTAAAAATAAATAATTAATTTGATATGTTGTATTTCGTTAGCTTATGAAGTCAATAGTTTTGGGTATAGGGTGGATTGTTTATAACGTTTAATGTTGGATTTGGCAGGCTTTTACTTGCAGTCATTATCAAACCGCTAAAAAGTTTACATTTTGTTAGAATTGTCAAGTTGCCCATAGCTGCCCAGTTTTTACCAAACGTGTGTTACCACTTGTTTTATTTGTCAAGTATAATGTTTGCTTTATTCGCTTTGGAAACTAAATAATTTATGAATGCACTACAAGAAACCAACATAAATTTTGCGTCCTCAAAGTCACAATTTGTTTCGGCTTCTAGTGCATGTCGAATACCATCACTGTCACTCGTATAACCATAAATTTGTTTAAAACCTCGCTCTAATGCTGGATGAATTTTTGTTTTACCTTTTATTTTGTCCAAAGCTCCACCTAAAGAATCATTTTTGTTGTCAGAAATTTTCTTAGCAACGCATTCAACTGCTGAAATAGATTCTTTTATAGAATTTCTATAATCAGGATTCGTTTTTTCTGAGATTTTGTCAAGAGAGTTTTTTAGATGTATATTAGCTCCACGCAATGCAGTAAACTGTCCCGAGTTATTAATTGCATCTTCAATTTCATTTATTTCAAGAGAATTTGTTATTGGCGCAATATTATTGTCTATAAAACGATAACCAGAATTTTCTTTTTCCAATATGTTATTACAGAAATTTTTAAATTGAATAGGGTTAAAAGGTATTACTTCAGTATTTATGTTTGCTAGAAATTCTATAAAATCAAAAACTTCATACCATTTAAATTGGAAGAATCTAATTCTTATAAAATATTCATTTTGAGAATCTGAATTCTCAATTGTATCAATTGGTAGTTTATAAAAATTCATCCATAAAATTTTACAAAATATTTCAAATTTGGTCTTCTCACCCCATTTATCATATTTGTCAAGCGAGTCCAAGAAGAATATTTTTACTGAGTTCCAAAGACAATTTTTTAATTCATCATCAACGCTTTCAATCTGAATTGTCTTTGTCAATGTTGTAATTCCTATTCTTTGCGAAAATTTCATGGTTTTATTTTTTAAAATTAGTGGTAACTCGTTTATATATACACCTTATCCGACATTAATCGTTTACAACCACTTATTTTAGTTTATTAAAAATTGCTAATACAAATTTATTAAA
>MENF01000111.1:26016-30448 GCA_001769035.1 Bacteroidetes bacterium GWA2_32_17 | reverse complement strand
CAAGTTAATTAAATTGTGTATATTTGCACTATGCGAATATTACAATTGAATCCACATTTAACGACAGCCGAATTATCCAGTAAGCTAATGTCGTGCGTTAATCCTCATCATAGAAGCTATTGGCAGATATTATTGTCAGTTTCTTTTAATCCCTCTAAAAAAGCGGATGAGTATGCTTTATTTTTAGGAGTTACTAAAAGTAAAATATATAAAGTTGTAGAAATTTACAATAAAGAAGGTGCTGGTTTTTTAGATAATCTTAATTGGGGCGGTAGACGTTCACAAACTTCCCATATGAGTTTTGAAGATGAGAAAAAAATGATGGATGATTTGAAAAATAAAGCAAAAGATGGTCAAATATTAGTTGCAAAACATCTCCGTAAAATAGTAGAAAAAAAAGTTGGTAAACCAGTTTCCGATGATTACATCTGGGATTTATTTAAACGACATAATTGGAAAAAGAAAATGCCACGTCCAGAACATCCAAAACGCAACAAAGCAGCGCAAGATGAATTTAAAAAAAACTCCCTGAAATCCTGGCAGCCCAACCAGTAAATGATAATGATCGTAGACCTTTGATGGTGTTTTTTGAAGATGAAGCTTCATTTGGAAGAATGAATCATGTTCGTAAATGTTGGGTACATAGACCAGATAGAGCTATTGTTAAAAAACAAGCGATAAGAGAATATTTATATGCATTTACAACAGTTTGTCCGCAGACAGGAGAAACATGCTCAATCATTTCTCCTTTTTGTAACACAAATGCAATGAATGCACTATTAATAGAAACCAGTATAGCTTTTCCTCTTTATCGAATAGTTATGATAATGGATTCAGCTGGTTGGCATACGACAAATAAATTAAAACTACCGGAAAATATAACCATATTACCTTTGCCTCCATACTCGCCTGAATTAAACCCAACAGAACATATTTGGGATTATATACGTGAACAAAAAGAATTTAACAACTACACTTTTAATTCCATAGATGAAGTAGATAAGCAATTAGGTGTTGCATTATGCGATTTGCATAATGAAAAAAGCATCATTAGTTCCATGTGTAATTTTGATTGGATTAATTCAGCTACTTGTTAGCGGTTTAGTATTACCTTAAATCCGCAAGCATTATGACGGTTGTTAAGTCAGGCTTCGACTTCACTCAGTCTGACAGTCACCTTGAGCGGAGTCGAAAGGTGTTAGGGTAAAAGGATTTCGAGAAGGCATGCGGATTTAATGTCTTATCTAACAGGGTAAATGTAAAATATTGAATATCCAATGTAGAATTTTTAACTGCAACTATTGAGAAAACACTATCAAGGTACAAAAAACTGGGGGAATATTTTTCAATAATAATGAATTTTTAACAGCTTACAACTTACCTGAAACTCAATCCGATAGCTATCGGATGTAATAATTTAACCTGTGTAAAGTATATCTGCTATTCTTTAATAATGCCCTGCGATTAAAGAATATATAATTAAAATAACTAAAGCAATACCTGTAAATAAGAATATGAACCCAAATGTTTTTACAAATTTTAGCCACGAATCTGAAATTTCTTTTTTAACAATTACAGTATCTAATTTCCCTGCTTTTTCTAATTCTTCATATTCTTTTGGGCGGTCTTTTTTATACTCATCAACTGGTACATGACCAGTAAAAATTACTGTATCCATAGGGAATGATTCTGGTCGCAGGTGTGTATTAAAAAAGTGAATTGTAAAAATAAATCCAACTGCTAACAAAGCTTCATCACTATGAATAATTTGAGCCATATTAATTATCCATCCTGGAAATATTATTGTAAAATATTCGGGCAACCACAAAATTAAACCTGAAAAACCAATTATTGCAACTCCCCAAAAAACAGCCAGGTAATCAAATTTTTCCCAATAAGTCCAGCGACCATAATATGGACGAGGTCCTTGACCTAAAAACCATTTAACTGTTGCAATAAAATCTTTTATGTCTTGTTTGTTAAACCATAAAGAGTTGTGACCAAAAATAAATTTCATAGGTGTAATGTGCTGCTTAAACATAGTTTTAATAAGCGAGAACAAATGGAATGCAAAATAACCAAAAGTAATTATAGCTGCAAATCGGTGAATATTTCCAGCTACATGTACTCCACCAATAATTTTTGCCATATTATTTGCCCATTCCATGTGAGCAAATTTTAGCATCATTCCTGTTAATGCAAGTAAAATGAAACTTAGTATTACAAAAATGTGAGTAATTCTTTGGCTTGTATTAAATCTACGGAAATATGTTGCCTGACCTATTGGGAGTTTATGTTTTTTCTTTTTTCGGGCTTCTATAATTGACCTTGGTATCCATAAAAGAGTGTGTAGCCCAAAAATTCCAAATACTCCTAAAAGCAATGATGTCATTGCCCAAAATGTATAGAATAAAACATTATTATCGTTATGTGTAGCATGAGTTAAATATCCTGTAAATTCAGCATTTGCATTTGGATGACACTGTTTACATGTTTTTACAATATGTTTTTGTGAAACCATTGACTCTGGATTCGATATATTTAATATTTTATGTGCCCCATGACAGTCGGAACAACGTGCAGCTTTTAAATAGCCAAGAGTGTATGCTTTTCCATGATATGTTTCCATGTATGTTTGAGACAACTTTTTATGGCAACTTCCGCATTGAAGTGTAATTTGAGTTAAAAATTTATCTTTATCAATTTCAGTAATTGTATGAGCAGTATGACAATTAGCACAGGTTGGAAATTTTTTATTTTTATCATTGCCATTATAAGCATGGTCGCTAGCCATATATTCTTCATAAATGCTCTTATGACATTTTGAGCAAGTTTTTGGAACGTTTTTAGGATTAACAGTCGAATTTTCGTCAGATTCTTTTAAAACACTATGAGAAGTATGGCAATCAATACAAACGGCACTAACCAATAGCCCTTTTTCATTTAACCCTATACCATGTACACTTGAGGAATATTCACTAAAAACATTAATTTCTTTTAAATGTGTGTTTATTGTTGCTTTTCCGTTTTTTTGATGGCATTTTCCGCACATTTCCGGAATTAAAGCTCTGTAAGTTGGAGATGTGTCGTCGTACCTTGATTTTATTTTGTGAGTACCATGACAATCAATACAATAAGGGGAATTGTTTTTTTTGTAAAAATATGCCTGACCATGCCCGCTATTAATATATAAGTTTGATACTTGCTCATGGCAATTTGAGCAGTCAACTTTTTTTATAGTAATACAAGGACGTTCTTCTTTTTTTGAAATCGTAACATCTGAATGGCATTTTGTACATGAAATATTTTTGTGAACTGAATTTTGAATTTCTGACTTGTCAATTTTTAGTGTTCTTTTTTTGCCTCCTTCGATTTTAAATGTGTTTTCGTTTTCGTGACATTTTAAACAAATTTGATTTGAAACAGTTTCTTCAATTTTATTTACTTTTACAATATGGGGTGGGTGACAGTCGTTGCACGAAGGTATTATGCCAGGATGTTTTTCCCATAATTCGCGTTTTATTATTTTAGTGTGTACCTGCTCAATTCGCACATGACATTTCATACATGTTTTTGCAATGTTATTATTTGAAATTGAAGAGTTTGGACTAGTATGCGGGAGTATCAGGTGATTTTCGTGACAATCGTTGCACGTTGCAGAAACAATTAAACCTTTTTTAAATAAACCTATACCATGAATACCTTCGCTATAGTTTTCTATAATATTATGTTCGGTAATATTATATAGTCTGGCGACGGGTGACCCTTCTTTATGGCATCTACCACATAAAATCGGGATATTCATTTTATATGTTCGTGATTCTGGATTTGCATGGCTTAAAACATCATGTTCGCCATGGCATTCTTTACAATCTGGTGCATAAGGAGCGTTTAGCTTTAATGCCTGACCATGAATTCCTGTTAAAAACTGTATTTGAGCATTTTTATGACAAGAGCCACAGTCAACTGGTTTTAAATTTTCGGGATGAGGAAACTCTGTTACAGATGCATCTTTATGACATGATGCACAAGAAACTTTTTTGTGTACCGATTTTCCGATTTTATTTTTATCAACATATAATGATACAGTTTTTCCTTGTTTAACTTTTGATAAGTTATGGTCTTCGTGACACATTAAACAGTCATCATTTGTTTGAGAAAATAAATTATTTGTAATTAAAAATAAAAAAACTATTATTGCTAATATACTTATATTTAATTTCTTGAACATATTTAATATTATTTAAAATCGTATAATGTTTCAACACAAATGTAATGTATATTTATTATAACAAATCATGTTGTTTAACATGGATAAATTGAATACTAATATGTTATAAAACACTATTTAGTGTCTGTCCATAATGTCCGATTTCTACGTTATTCTCATTTTTAAAATCAGTCATTTACTACAGTAAACTCCTGATATTTA
>MENF01000111.1:0-25878 GCA_001769035.1 Bacteroidetes bacterium GWA2_32_17 | reverse complement strand
TACTACAGTAAACTCCTGATATTTAAAAATTTCGAATGCCTTGAACTCGAACATTATGAATCAGACACTGACTCTATAGACAAAAACTATTTAGAGTTTATCTGTAAAGTCTGGTATTTTTGAAAGGTTAAAAGTTTAGGGTTTGTAGTTTGTTGAATAACTACAAACCGTAAACTACAAACAAATGAATCAAAGATTGATATTACATACAAACACTATTTTAATATTCTAATATTTTACAATATGTGCTAAATAATAGAATCATTTAAAGACTTTCATTAATAAAAAATTATTTTAAAGTTGAGTTCGCAGTTGCTTGAAATGAGCGGAATAAAAACACAAGTTCAGGTTTCGAGTGCCTCAACATGACAAAACGAGTGCCTCAACATGACGGTACGAGAGCATTAGGATAACATTCTTCGATAGCTTTAGAATGTTATTTTAACTATAAATTTCTTTTTTTGAAGCCAGTAAAGTGTTTTTTAATAAACTTACAATAGTCATTGGACCAACACCACCAGGAACTGGTGTAATAAAACTGCATTTTGGTGCAACTTCGTCGAATTTTACATCGCCAGTAATTTTAAAACCCGATTTTGTAAGTTTCGATTTAACTCTTGTTGTTCCAACATCAATAACAACAGCACCTTCTTTTACCATATTTGCTTTTACAAATTCAGGTTGTCCTAATGCTGCAATAATAATATCGGCAGTAGAACAAATTTGCTCCAAATATTTTGAGCGACTATGTAAAACCGTAACCGTTGCATCGCCATAACTTCCTTTTTGTGATAGTAAAATACTTATAGGGCGGCCAACAATATTACTTCTGCCTAACACAACACAATGTTTTCCCGAGGTTTGGATTTTATAACGTTTTAAAAGCTCAATAATACCAAAAGGAGTTGCCGAAACAAATGAAGGCATTCCCAAAACTGTACGTCCTATGTTTACAGGATGAAAACCATCAACATCTTTGCAAGGGTTAATTGCTTCAATTACAGCTTGTTTGTTAATGTGCTTTGGCAAAGGAAGTTGTACAATAAAGCCATCAATTCCATTATTGTTATTAAGTTCATTTACTTTAGAAAGTAATTCTTTTTCTGTAACATTATCTTCAAAACAAATTAAAGTTGATTTAAAACCGACTTCTTCGCATGATTTCACTTTGTTTGCTACATAAGTTTCGCTTCCACCATCGTGCCCAACAAGAATTGCTGCAAGGTGAGGAATTTTTCCTCCATTATTTTTTATATTTTTAACCTCTTGAGCAATTTCTGCTTTTATTTCAATAGATATTTTTTTCCCATCAATCAGTTGCATTCTTTATAAAATTAAATTCGAATTAAATAATCTTCAAAATTATTTTATTTAATTGAAATTGGATTAATTTTGCAAAAAAATAATTTATTTATATATGGAAACTCGTGAAAATAAAATTCTTATTCCTTTCGATTTTGGTGAACAATCAACAATCGCTTTAGACCAATCATATAATATGGCTCGAATGATTGATGCAGAAATATTGATTCTACATGTAATTACTGAAAACAATGCTCTTTGGGGTTTGTTTTCAAAAAAAGAACAAGACGATTTAGAAATAAAATTAAAGGCTAAACTTATTGACTTTGCTGGTCATATCGAAAAAAAATCGGGTGTAAAAATTACTCCTTTAGTTGAAAAAGGTAAATTGGTTGAAACAATTTTAGATGCAACCGAAAAGTTAAATGTAAAGTTTTTAATTATTGGAACTATCTCATCTATTGATATTAAACAAAAAGTTATTGGAAGTAATTCTTTGCGGTTAATTCGCGAGGCAAAATGTCCGGTTATTACAATTAAAGGGAAACAGCATAAAGAAGGTTGCAGAAACATTGTTTTGCCTTTAGACCTTACAAAAGAAACCCGCGAAAAGGTTACTAATACTATTTATTTGGCAAAATTTTTTAAAAGCATTGTGCATACTGTAACAATGAATTCTACTTCCGACACTTATGTAATGAACAGATTAAAACTTCAACTTACTCAGGTTAGTGAATTTATTAGAAATCAGGATATTGAATGTACACAAAATTTTTTAAACACACAAGCTGGAAATTCAAATATGTGCAAAGCTCTTTTAGAATTTTCACATAAAGTTGATGCTGACCTTATTGTAATAATGACACAGCAAGAAACAGATGTTGTTAAATATTTTGTAGGCTCATTAGCTAAAGAAATTATTCATAATTCCGATATTCCTGTTATGAGTATTGTTCCAAAAATGAAATAAGATTGATAATTCCGAAGCTTCGGGAAAGATTGAAAAGATGGGTTTTCAGTTTCGGGTTTTCAGTTTAAAGTTTTTACAACTTCAAACTTTAACCCAGAAACTTTTTTGTCATGTTGAGTGATTAGCGAAACATCTATGAACAATAAACTTAAGCAGTAAGCGAAAAACAATAGAACAATGAACAGTAAACAGTAGGCAGTGAACGTAGAACAATGAACTTTTTGAACTTTTTTAAACTATAAACCAATAAATATAAACTTATGAAAAACAGCATTTTACTAACTATTGTTATTTCTTGTTTCATTTCTTGCAATGAAGTCGAAAAAAAAACAAATGATAATAGAGTTAATTTGCTTTTACCCACATCAGTTCCTGTAAGTCAATTATTTGTTTTTGATACTATTAATACCGATTGGCAAAAAAGTTTATTATCGGCAAATTTAATTTCACGTGTTTTCGAAATGTTCAATAAGTCGGAATTAACTGTTTTTGACCCAAATACCGACGATACAAATTTAACTAAATACACGAAAGAACAAGTTTGTAATAACTTAGGAGTTAATTCTGTTTCATTAAATTACAACGAAATTAAAGGGTTGTTTTTTAATGAGGAATGGTTTTTAGATACAGTTAAATCATTTGTTTTCGAAAAAAATATTATTAGTTGGTCGCCTGTTAGATATTTTAATCGGAATAATGAAAAAATAAAAAAACTTATTTTTAAGATTTCGGGAAACGATGCTTCTGAAATTCTCGCAAAAAATATTATTTATGAATTTAATTTAGAAGATACTGTTAACCAAGGTTTTGTTAAAAACATAGATGTTGCTAAACTTTCGAAATTACTTATTGATAAAGCACTTTCTGGAAACATGAAAGTGTATAATCCGATGAATGTTGATGAAGAACTTTCTGTTGAGCAAATAAAGAAGCGGCTTGGAGAACGCATTGATACAGTAATAACCGAAGAACCTGAAACCTCTGAAATGATACAACGAATAAT
The DNA here is from genome assembly GCA_001769035.1 of Bacteroidetes bacterium GWA2_32_17. Classification (GTDB taxonomy): domain Bacteria; phylum Bacteroidota; class Bacteroidia; order Bacteroidales; family GWA2-32-17; genus GWA2-32-17. The sequence continues at coordinate 22,603 of MENF01000111.1, read as the reverse complement.
AAAATCAAACATCAATCTTGAAGAAATTAAAAGTATTGTTTTTATTGAAGATTGGTATTATAACCCAAAAACTTATGCAATTAAGAAAATTGTTAAAGGAATTGCACCAGTCAGGCATTATTATAAGTTTGATGAATCGGTAAAATCTATATCTTTTGTTTTGTTTTTAACTAACGAAAAAACAAAAATATTTTAATGCTGAACTTTATTATAATAACGTTCACGATTTTAATTTCAACAATGGGATTTTCCCAAAATTTTTTAATTGAACAAAAGAAAAATGCAAGAGTAAAAACTGCTTATTCCGAAAAAGAAAAGATTGTAAAAGGTTATTTTACAAGTAACAAAATCGAATACAATAATTTTGATTTATACATTAGAATTTTTAAACAGGAAAAAGTTGTTGAGGTTTGGGTAAAAAATAAAAATTCAAACAGTTACACAAATATTGTTAATTATGATATTTGTTCTACATCAGGTGCTCTTGGACCTAAACGCAGGCAAGGCGATGGTCAAACTCCGGAAGGTTTTTATGTTGTGAACAGATTTAATCCGTACAGCAATTTTTATCTTTCGCTAGGATTAAATTTTCCAAACAATGCCGATAAAATAATTACAAAAGGTTTTAAAGCCGGTGGCGATATTTTTATTCACGGAAATTGTGTTACAATTGGCTGCGTTCCAATAACTGATGATAAAATTAAAGAGTTGTATATAATTGCAACTGAAGCAAAAGCACATGGACAAAATAATATTCCTGTACACATATTCCCATGCAAAATGAGTGAAGATAAAATGTTAGAACTTAATAATTTGAATACCGAAAATTATTCTTTTTGGCAAAGTATAAAACCTTCTTACGATTATTTTGAGAAAAATAAATCAATTCCAATAATTTCTGTTGATAAAAAAGGGAATTACATTTTTAAATAATTTTAGTTTCGGGTTAGTGGTTTTTAGCTTCGGGTTGCTTTTGTAATATCGTAAATTTCTTTTCAAATATTACGAGCTAATATTCACACTATAGAATCAAAACCCAAAGCCCAAAATCAAATAATCAAAACCTGAAACCCTAAACTAGAATATTGTTAGTATGATTTGTTAATTATTAGGCAAATACTTTTTAATTTTAAATATTAATTTGTCTAAATCAATAGGTTTAGAAATATAATCAACACATCCAAATTTTAAACTTTTTTCTTTTTCGCTAGCAATCGAATAAGCAGTTTGAGCAATAACAGGTAAATCGGGTTTAATTTCTAAAATTAATTTTGTACATTGGTATCCATCCATTACCGGCATTTGAATATCCATAAGAACAATGTTAATTTTATTAGTTGTTTTAACAATGTTAAGTGCATCTAAACCATTATTTGCACGAATTATATTTATTTTTGTTTCCGAAAGCATTTCTTCGATAAACATATAATTAAGGTCGTCGTCTTCGGCAACTAAAATGGTATAATTACTAAAGTCGTTTTTTACTGGTTGCGAAAATTCTGTTTCGTTAGAATTAGTATTGTTTTCAATAATTTCTACAGGGATTGTAAAATAAAATGTACTACCTTTTTCCCATACCGATTCAACCCATATTTTACCGCCTAATAACTCTATAATGTTTTTTGAAATTGTTAATCCTAAACCTGTACCACCAAATTTTCGCGAAATAGATAATTCTAATTGAGTGAACCGTTCAAAAATTTTAGAAATGTTTTCTTGTTTTATTCCAATGCCTGTATCTTTTACATAACAGTTTAATTCATTATCTTTTATCGAGCAACCGTACTCTATTTTACCATTATTGGTAAACTTTATAGCATTAGAAAGTAAATTTAAAAGTACTTGTTTTAATCTTAAATGGTCTGTAACAATGCTCAAATTCGAATTATTATTATTATAAATTAGTTCAATGTTATTTTTGTTAAGTGCTTTAAGTTCTTGTTTGTATTGTAAATGTAAATCGTTCATAATTGAAGTAAAATCGCATATAGATTTTTCAATTGTAAGTTTCCCCGACTCAATTTTTGCAACATCAATAATGTCATCAATAAGTCTTAATAATAATGATGAGTTTGCATTAATCTGAGAAATATAATGAGTTTTTTTTTCTGAATCAATTTTAGATTTATGCAATAAATTCGAGAACCCAATTATTCCATTAATAGGTGTACGAAGCTCGTGGCTCATGTTTGCCAAAAATGCCGATTTTAATTTGTCGCTTTCTTCGGCTTTTTCTTTAGCTAAAATTAATTCCAACTCTGCTTTTTTTCTATCAGTAATATCTCTTACAACAGCATGAACAACCTGTTGGTTCTCTTCATTAGAAATAGCAGTAAGCAAAACCTCGGCAGGGAAAACCTCTCCATCACTTCTTTTATGATCCCATACAAATCTATTTGTTCCATTTTTAAGTGCATGATTAATCATTTTTTCAGCCTTTTTAAATGAATTCATGCCATCTGGCTGATATTCCGGTGACAAATCAGAAGGATGTAATTTTATAATTTCATTTTTATTTTTATATTTAAATAAATCAACCGTAGCTTGGTTGCAATCTGCAAATAAACTATTATTTAGCATTAAAATTGCATCTCCCGATTTTTCGTATAGTTCCCGAAACTTTTTTTCGCTTTCTTCAATTTTCTTTTTCGATTGTAACAACTCTTGTTCAACCAACTTTTTATTTGTAATATCCCGGAAAAACCCCAGTAAATATTTTCTGCCACCCAACTCCATAGGTGAAGAATTTATATCGCAATAAATTATTTCTCCATTTTTTTTAAGAACAGGTGAATCGGGAACAAATCTTATTACTTTTTTCAACTGTTCCTCGAACTTTTGCAACTCATCAGGCAGATATTTTAAAGGATGAATATCATAAACGCTAAGATTTATTAATTCATTAAAGCTATATCCGGTTAAAGTACACATTTGCTTATTGGCAAAAATAAATTTCTTAGTTTCGGCGTCGGCAACCAATATCCCATCATTGGCATTTTCAAAAATGGTTCTGAATTTTTTTTCACTTTCTTCAGCCTTTTCTTTAGCTTCATTAAGATTCTTAAGAGCTGCTTGCCGTTGTAATAATAAAGAAATTTGATTTACAAATGTTTCAATAACTTCTTTGTTTTCTACTATTTCGTTGTAATAAGTAATAATAATAATATTTGCTAATAAATTATTTTCGGGGCAGATGCCCATAAAATAGACTTTATTAATCTTTTGTAATTCGATTATTTTTTTTGATTCCTTTTCAGGAAAATGGCACGAGTTTATAAAAAAATCAACCGGGTTAAGCTCTGTTAATTTTTTAGTGAAATTGTAATCGTGAATAGCAGGTGCTTTTTTAAATTTAAGCTGTTCAAGATTTCTATTTAATAATTCGTTAAAAGTCTTTATTCGAACTTCATTGCAAAAAACATGTTCAATCGAAGATGTTTGTGTTTTTGTAGAGTACTTGTTGATAATTACTGTATTATCGCCAATAATAGATTTTAATTTTTCACCAATAAAGTGCAATGGGTCTGCATTTAATGGAAGTTCTAACATTTCAGTTGCCGACTTTGTTATTAATTCGAGGTCTCTAAAGTATTTCTTTTCTTTTTCTTCGGCTTGTTTCTGATTTGTAATATCAACTATATTTAAAATAACACCAATAACTTTATTATCTTTTTCTTTATGTGGCGAGATAGAATATTGTACATAAATTTGTTTTCCCCAATTTGTTGTGTATTCGGCAAAACGATTAACATTGTTGCCTGTTGTTATACATTCGTTAAAATCGTTTACAAATCCTATTTTTACAAGTGGAGGAAATTTTAAAACATTAATCGTTTTGGTTGCTTCTGCCGAAGGTGAACCAAGTATTTTAAGCATTACGTTATTTACTTCTTTCACATTTCCTTCAATGTCAAACAGTGCAATACCAGTTGGAGAGTTATCGAATAATGATTTGAATTTATTTTCGCTTTCAATTATTTCTTGTTGAATTTTTATTTGTTCCGTAATATCATGGAAAACCATTATTGCACCAATTACTTCACCATCAATTTTTCGAATAGGAGAGATGTTAAAAGAAGTGTTAATTTTGATTCCATTTATTGCGTGTAATTCAATATTTTCGTGAATTGAAATACTTCTGTTTTCTTGAATTGCTGTTTGAATCTGACAAGATAAATGCTTGTTTGACAACGTATTATAAATAGATAAAATATTTGAAGCGGATTTATTTATTATGTTTTCTCTTTTTATATTTAGAACTTTTTCTGCTACAGTATTTATGTTAGTTATTTCAGTATTTTGATTTGTTACAATAACACAATCGCCAATACTTTCTAATGTTAAGCGTAAATTTTCTTCATTTTCCTCGAGTTTTTCCTGTGTGTGTTTCCACTTTGTTAAATCTTGTGCTAATAAAACTCCTCCAATAATAACAGAAGAATCTTCACGACTATAAAGTGGGTGGGTTGAAAAATTCACATAAACTTCTTTTCCGCTTATAGTTGATTTATAAAAACCTTCGTAATGACCTGTTTTTCCAGAAATGGCATCTTTTATAGCAGGAAGCACTTTTTTGTCATTCATGGTTTTTAAATCGAATCCTTTTAGTAAATGATATGGTGCCGATAATATTTCGGAAAATGCAAAATTTAATTCATTAATAAACAGAGTGGTATCGTAATACATTATTCCAACATGCGATGATATAAACATTTGACGCGATTTTGCCTCGTTCCATCGCATTTCGTTCATTATTCTGATAATAGTGCTGTTTTTTTCGGAAAGTTCTTCGTTAGCTTTTAAATATTTTTCGTTAATGGCTTTGTACTCTTCGTTTTGAGAAGCTACTTCGGTGCAGTATTTTTTAAAATTATTTTCGCTTTCAATTAATTTTAATCTTAAATCTTCAACTTCAGATTTTTGTGATTTTTTAGATTTAGTTGGCATTATGTTAAAATATTTGTGTAAAGATAAACTTTTGCCTTAAATTATAAACTTAATAAAAGTTCGTTAATTTATTTCTGGTTTTAGGTTTCTGGTTGCAGTTACTCAATAATTAAACCTAATTTCAATTTGATTTTATTTTCAAGCACAGCTACAAATTCATCAATGCTTGGAGTAGGTTGATGGGTAAAAGCTCCTAATAAATTGCTCACTGTTGTAGAAGTTTTATCAATTAATTTAAGATTGTATATTCCCTTATTTGGTTTTAAATCATAAATGAAATATTTTGTATAGTTTTGCTTTTTGTAATCTAAATCAATAAGTTTGAAACGTTTAACCATATTATCATAAACAAACTTTTGCATTACCCAAACAATATTTTTATTCCATCTTTCCATTACTTGTCCTTTTATAAGCATTTGGATGTATGAAAGTTTAATGGTGTTATAAGTATTCATTCCAAATTTGTATTTGTTTTCCAAAACATCTATTCCTTTCATAAAGTCTTTCAAAGCCCTTACCAATTTCCCTGTGCCAGTAGTTGAATCCGATTGAAATTCTACAATACAAAAATCATCAATCTTGCTGCTTATAGGTTTATGTTTTACTAACACAAAATCGAAACTTCCAACATTTGATAAATGAACCTCCGAAAAGAGAAGAACGTTATTGGTTGTGCCAAATACTGCTTTTGATGCGTCCTGAAATACAATATTGTTTTCTAAAAACCTATGAGGGCAGATAATAGGTTTTGTTTTGCTATGGTTTACAGAACATACACCCATTGGATATTTTATTGTTCTGCTTTGTTTGTCGCATTTTGCTTCCCGAAACTTGCAATAGAAATTTTTTATTGCCTTTTTTGCCTCTGCTGATTTATTTTCAACAGGGAATGTAAATATTTCGTTTGGATTCATAAACTATTTTTGAATAATAACTATTTCTTCTGGTAATAAAATATTATGTCCGGTACTTCTTCTCATTCTAAATAATTCTTTCCTGCAATTTCTATATCCGATTTCCTGAGCCATTTTAATTAATATGTCGCAAACAGGAATATAAACGCCTTTGATAGTCTGGTCGCCAACAACCTGAAGGAAATTTGCATCTTTTTTCATTAAATCATAAAATTCCAGCATACACAAATACATGTCTCCAAAATATTCTCTAACCATTCTTGGATAATCAAACCCCCAGTTCTTATCTTTTGTTTGTTCGTAAATTTTGTCGCTTACAATTTTAACATCATCAAATTTCATAGCGTACATTTCTGAATTGCTTTCTTTAAAAATTAATTTTGTGCTACCTTTTACCATTTTCCTTTTAATTTGCTGTACATCATCCATACTTTTAACAAAGTCGAGAAGATATAATTCCAATCTGGTTTGTCTTGTATATTCTAAGTCATTGGGATATGGAGGCGATGTAACAATAAAATCAACAGATTTGGGTTTTAAGTGTTTTTTTGCATTAAGACAAGAATCTGTAATTAATTCGGATTTCCCATAATGATTATGTTTCTGAACATGCTTTAAATCATTATAAATTGAAATTACTTTTTTTGTAAATAAATCCCAAAATTCCTCTTTTTCCCTAAACGGATAAAATGTTGTGCCGGGACATAATGAAACATAAGAAGCGTCGAAACAAGATTTTGATAATGCAATTAGAAGAAGATTTTTTATTTTTTTATTTTTTATTTCATCAATAAGATTTTTTAGTAAAATAACTTCTTTCTGTAAGGCGGGACTAAGCCACTGATTAATCTCTTTTTTAGGCATTACATTAATGAAACCCAAATTGAGTTGTAATTTATCAAAGTTGTGAATTTCTTTTACAAACCTTTTGCTGATATTTGAAATTTCCTTTTTATATAATGTTAAATCAATATTCCATGTTGTTTTTACTTCCGAAATAAAAGTCATTAAAGGGTTAGCGTCAAAACCAACTGCATTACATTGAAATAAGTTTGCAGAAATTAAAGTTGTACCACTACCTGCAAATGGTTCAACGATTAAAGATTCAGGTTTTAATTTGTATTCAATAATTTTTTCTTCAATAAGTGAATATGGAAAATCTTCCAAATAATCATACCACTTATGAATAACACCAAATTTATTAAGGTCGCTTATAGTTTGTTCAAATTCAAAAAGAGTGGAAGGTGTGTCGTCTTTTGATTCAGCAAATTTTATTATTTTTTCAGAATATTCTTTTCGTTTATAATCGTTTCTTTTTACAATTTTTGAAAATAAATCGAAACAATTTTCAGGAATTGAAAAACCCAAAAGCAAATCCCCTTCAATAAACCCTTTATTATTAAGCATTTTTATAGCATCAGCAAGAATTTTACTTTCTTTTGGATAGCCAGCAAGTTTAGATAATTCTTCTATTGATGTGTTATTATGTTCTGATAAGTTTAAGTATATTTGTTGAAGAATTTGTGCTTGTAAAAATGGTAATTTACTGGGATTTATTATTTGTGGCTGTGTTAATACGGTCATATTTATTTTTTTATAAAGATACAAAAATAATTAAATTTAATTGTAAAACTTGAACAATAAAATATTAAAGTCGGCTGAATTTCCTGTCTCCGGGATGTCATGTGCTACATGTGCTACGACAGTTGAATCAACATTAAAATCGCTTAATGGTGTTGATAGCGCTTCGGTTAATTTTGCAACAAAAACAGTTCAAATAAATTATAATTCAGAAGTGGTAACTCCTTTTGATTTTAAAAAAGCGATTGAAGCATTTGGATATAATTTAATTATTGCATCGGATTCAGAAAACTCTGTAGAAATTGAACAGAATAAAGAAATTATAAAACTAACAAGAAATGTTATAGGATCATTTGCTCTTTCGATACCTGTTTTTGCTATGGCAATGTTTTTTCATCATTATGCAAATTTTAATTGGATTATGATGTTTCTTACATTGAGCGTATTGTTATTTTTTGGAAATACTTTTTTTGTAAATGCATACAAACAAATAAAACATTTTAAAGTAAACATGGATACTCTTGTTGCACTTAGCACAGGAATTTCGTTTATTTTCAGTGCATTTAATACAATATATCCGCAATGGCTTATTAGTAAAGGCGTTGAGCCGCATGTTTACTTTGAATCGGCAGCAATTATTATAAGTTTTATATTAACAGGCAAATTGTTAGAATCGAAATCGAGTTTAAAAACAATGTCGGCAGTTAAAAAACTTGTTGGCTTGCAACCAAAAACTATTACAATAATTGATGGCGAAGAAGAAAGAGAAATAGATTTGCAAGTAGCAGAATCCGGAATGTTTATTAAAGTTCGTCCTGGCGAAAGAATTCCTGTTGACGGAATATTAGTTTCGGGGCAATCATTTGTTGATGAAAGCACAATTACCGGTGAGCCAATTCCCAACGAAAAAATAAAAGGAGAAAAGGTTTTTGCTGGAACAGTAAATCAATCAGGTTCTTTTGTTTTTGAAGCAACAGGGGTTGGAAATGATTCTGTTTTAGGGCAAATTATTAAGGCAGTAAAACAAGCACAAGGGACTAAAGCACCGATTCAACATTTAGCCGATAAAATTGCAGGAATATTTGTGCCAATTGTTGTAGCAATTGCAATTTTGAGTTTTGCTTTATGGATTTTAATTGGAGGAATGCCATATATAACTCATGCTATCATGTCGGTTGTTACGGTTTTGGTTATTGCTTGTCCTTGTGCACTTGGACTTGCTACTCCAACTGCAATAATGGTAGGAGTGGGGAAGGGTGCCGAAAATGGAATTTTAGTGCGCTATGCCACAAGCATTGAAAATGCTGAAAAAATATCAGTTGTAGTTTTCGATAAAACAGGAACTTTAACCGAGGGGAAACCAGAAGTTGAAAAAATAATTTGGGAAAGAGATTGCGATAAGATAGAGTTTTTAATTAATGTGCAATCTGTTGAGGCATCATCGGAGCATCCTTTAGCTAAAGCTATAACAAATTACTATAAAGATAATGGTGCAAAAATTTTAAAGATAGAGAATTTTAATAATTATGCAGGACAAGGTGTTATAGCCGATGTATTGAGTAATCAAATTATTGTTGGAAACATAAATCTTATTGATAAAAGCGGATTGAAATTAAGTGAATATTTAAAAAACGAAAACGATAAACTTTTGAATGAAAATTATACATTAGTTTATGCAGGTTCAGAAAAAAAAGTTAATGTAATTTTTGCTTTAACCGATAAAATTAAAAGCAATGCAATAAAAGCCATAACAATGTTAAAAGAAATGGGAATAAAAACAATTCTTTTAACAGGCGATAATATTCAAACTGCCAGAATAGTTTCAGAAAAATTGGGATTAGATGCTTTTGAAGCTGCTTTATTGCCGGCACAAAAGGCAGAATATATTGCTAAACTTAAAAAAGCTGGCGAAGTTGTTGCAATGGTTGGCGATGGGATTAATGATGCACAAGCATTAAGCGAAGCGAATATTAGCATGGCTATGGGTAAAGGTTCAGATATTGCTATTGATGTTGCCGATATTACTCTTGTAACTTCAGACCCAATAAAAGTTGCACAGGCAATAAAATTATCGAAATTTACTATTAAAGCTGTTAAACAAAATTTATTTTGGGCTTTTGTGTATAATGTTGTAGGAATTCCAATTGCAGCTGGAGTATTATTCCCTTTTTTTGGTTGTTTGTTAAACCCAATGATAGCTGGAGCAGCAATGGCATTAAGTTCTGTTTCGGTAATAACTAACAGCTTAAGATTACGCTATGTTAAATTTTAAATTAAACAATTTTTCAATGCAATGAAATTTATTAATTTGCAATAATATTAATCTAAATGTCATGATGAGCGGAGTCGAAGCATCTACATTTTAATAATGTAAATATATGTACACAAAAAAATTTAAAACAAATTTCAAATGCAGTGGTTGTAGTTCGCGTGTTGGCGATTTTTTTAAAAACGAACCACGCATAAAATCATGGGAAGCTGATTTAGCAAGCAATGATAAAATTTTAACGGTAAACTTTGAAGAAATAACTGAAATGGAGATTGTGCAAATTATTAAAAAAGCAGGGTATGTAGCTACAGTTATAAAAAGTTAAAAAGTTCATTGTTTACTGTTTATTGTTATGGGAATAGTAGATTGAGCCAAAGGGTGAAAAAGTTGAATTTAAAATTTTAATTTTTTAAAAGGCGAATTAATGCAATTTCGGTGGCTATAAAAAGCAAAGCAAAAATTATAAAATATTTCCAAAGTGGTTTGCCTGTTTCAATATTTTTTATTTGGTTAGATATTGATTCGTTATTGCTTGAATTAAATAATGAAACTATAAAGTTTTTTGATTTTAAAATTTCTTCTAATTCGACGGGGGCGTAATAAATGTTTTGTGATTCGTTGCGATTGTAGTTAAATGAAATAGAAGATAAAATGTTGTTCTTGTATGTTATATCGTATAATCCATCATAAATTAACTGATTGCCCGGTAATAACGAAATATCGAAATCACCAACATTTTGCAGTGGTATAAATGATTCGCCAGTTTTACGATTCTTTAATTCTAATATATCTTCGTTTCCATTTGTTGTATTAATAATATTAACATTAACTAATGGAGAAATGTTGTAACATATTTCAGAATTGTTTTTACTTAATTCACAAATTCGATACATAATTGGTACAAACAAAGGATGCGTTGTAAAGTTCGTGTATTTTTCATCAAACGGAAACAAAAATAAATATATTTTCCCTTTGTTTTGTTTAATAGAAGCAAAAAGTGAACTTTGATTGTGCGAAACAATTAACTCGTCAAATATATTCCCTTTAACTATAGAAACTTTATAACTCATATTAACTTGTGGATACTGTGGATTGTCGTCGATTTTTTGAAAAACATTTTTAAAGAATGGTGATTGAAAGTTTATAACGTTAACTTGATTTTTTGATGAATCGCTTCCTAAAACATTAATCCCAGTTGACGAATAAAACGATTTGTAATTATCGGTATTGTTGCTAATAGGTATAAACACCAAACTTCCGCCTTTATTAACAAAAGTTAAAATTTCTTGTTGTAAGCCTGAACTTATATTTTGAATTGCATTTAAAATTATAACCTGATTAGACGGGAATGCTTGATAATTAATGTTTTGAGCAGACATTTCTGTAATTTTAAAAAGCGAGTCGTTATTAAATAACTTTGATAAAAACATCGTTTTATTTGTTCCGTTTATAGTTATAATGTTAATGTTATCAGAAACATTGTAATTAAAATAATAAACATTATCGTAGGTTATAGGATAGTCGGCAAGTTCGATTTTGCCATTAATTGAACCTTTTGAAATATTTGTGTAAGCCAAAGTAATTGTTTGTGATGTGTTACCAGAAATCGAGAAACTGCTTAATGTTTTTATAGAATCGTTTAAATATAGTTTTACAGGAATATTTTGGTACGATTCGTTGGAATGGTTTACAATTTTAACTTGTAATTTTTCTTGTTGATTAATGTTATGCTCGGGATAATCGAACCAACAAGAATCAACAGATAAATTTTTAATTTCGATAGGTGTTGAAGGAAAAAGCATAATTGAAATACTGGAATCATTTTCAATTTTTTCGAAATCGAAATAATGTTTTTGGCAGTCGCTTAGTAAACAAATATTTGTTAATAAGGTTTTGTCAGATTTTAAGATTTGTTTAGTTCTATTAATTATATCCGAAAACTTTATTGTTCGAGGCGAGGTGTTTATTGCCGATATATAATCAATAATTTGGTCGCGGTTTAATAAGTGCTGGTGTTTAGGTTCTAAATCGTTGGTAATTAGTTCAAAATTAGTAGATGGCGAATATGACGAAACAATTTCGATGGCTTTGTTTTTTGCTTCTTCTAAAAGATTTCCATTTGTTCCAATTTCGTTCATGCTAAACGAATTATCAACATAAATTGCAATGGTGTGAAATTTATTATTGTTAATATTTTTTTTTGCTGATATAAATGGCTGAGCAAAAGCGAAAACAAGACAGATAATGGTTAATATTCGGGCTAATAAAACAAGTAAATGTTTAATTCGATTACGCGAACGGGTTTCTTTAGCAATATTAAAAAGAAATTGTAAGCTACTAAAGTAAACCGTTTTATACCTTCTAAAGTTAAAAAAATGAATAATTACAGGAATGGTAATTAAGCCAAGCAAGAATAAAAATGTGGGATATAAAAAATTCATTAATTTAAACGAAATATTTGCAAAGTTAAATTTTATAAACAAAAAATAACCTCAATAGCAAAATGCTATTGAGGTTATAAATAATATATAACAAAATTTATTTTTCTTCAACGGTATATCCAGCAGGTATTCCAAATTTGTCGGCAGGAATATCAGCATTTTGTTCGAATTTATTGGCAACAAGATTAATTTCGAAACCGCTCATTTTCATTGACGATTTAAGCATAATATTTTTATAAATTACACCAACAATTCTTTCGTTAATTTTATTTTTATCTAATGCCATTGAGAATTTTGTACCTTCAACGCCAGCAACAGTTTCGGTACCTTCTTCCTTATAATCGTATTGTTTTTTTAGCTCATCTGTAAAGGTCGAAAAATCCATATTGCCAAAAGCATTACCTGCTGTTTTTATTTTTTTTGCAACTTTATTAGTTTCGTCTTTTCCATTTACAAGATTTTCTAATTGGTAAGAAATGGAATATCCATCGGCCATAATGCTCATGCTGTGTTGTTTTGTTTTTATTCCCATCATATCCATTTCAGAAATAATTTCCTGACATTCTTTTTTGCCATAATCGTCGAAATATGTGGTTTGAGTCATTTTAACTCCCATCATTTCATAAGTTTGAAATGAAACAATTCCTGATTTAATACCATATCTTGTGCCTGCGGGAGCATCACTAGTTTCAGTTGTTGCTATCTGTGTAGAGTCAGAACCAGTTGCATTACCTTTATCGTTGTTAGAACATGATGCAATAAATAAGCTTAAAACAGAAATGATTAATAAAAAGTTGTTTTTCATAAAAAATTGATTTTAGTTAATATTTAATATAATTAGAACACGGATAAGACAGATTTTACAGGTTTACACGGATTTTATTTTCTTTTTATCATTAGTAAATAATTTTCTTTTAAACTGCGGTTCTTTACCAAAATTTAAAAGTAGCCCAACTTCAATTTCTGTAGCTTTAAGATAATTTATTAATTGAAATTCATGTTCTTCGCATAATGATTCGGCTGCTTTTAATTCAATTATTATATAATTCTCAACAATAATATCTGCAATATAATCGCCAACTATTTTTGAATGATAATAAACTTTAATTTTTCTTTGTTTTTCACAAAATAAACCTAATTCTTTTAATTCAATTAGCATCGCATTTTCATAAACTTTCTCTAAAAATCCATACCCAAGTTCGTTATATACTTTATAGAACGACTTAATTATTTTTTCTGTAATATTTTTATGTAATAGTTCCATAACAATCTGTTTTTATCAGTTCAAACCGTGTCATCAGTGTTCATTTTAGACCACAATATTAATTATTTTTTGAGGAACTACAATTATTTTTTTTATTTGCTTTCCGTCTAACCATTTTTTTGTTTGTTCGTTTTCGAGGGCTATTTTTTCTATTTCGGAAGATGCTAAACTTAAAGGTAATTCTAATTGAAAACGAACTTTTCCGTTAAACGAAACGGGATAAACTTTTGAATTTTCCTTTACTAATGACTCATCAAAAATCGGGTAGCTGGTTTTTAAAATGCTTTCGTTATGTTCGAGTAATTGCCAAATTTCTTCGGCAATATGTGGTGCAAATGGTGATAAAACAATAACTAAAGATTCCAGAATTTGACGTTTATTGCATTTTAAATCGGTGAGTTCGTTAATGCAAATCATAAAAGCACTTACCGAAGTATTGAACGAAAATTGTTCGATATCGTCTTTAACTTTTTTTATTAATTTGTGAAATGTTTTTAATTCCTGTGCGGTAGGTTGTTCATCAGAAATTTTTAATGAATTAGTCTCGTCGTGGTAAAGTTTCCAGAATTTTCTTAAAAACCTGTGAACGCCCTCTATTCCGGCAGTGTCCCATGGCTTAGCTTGTTCCAATGGACCTAAAAACATTTCGTACATACGTAATGTGTCGGCACCGTATTTTTCTATGATGCTGTCGGGGTTTACAACATTATACATTGATTTTGACATTTTTTCTATGGCATAACCGCAAATGTATTTGCCGTCTTCTAAAATAAATTCAGCAGATGCATTATCAGGGGACCATTTTTTATAAGCTTCAATGTCTAAAACATCATTTATAACAATGTTTACATCAACATGATTAGTCATAATTGAAATACCCGATTCATCGAACAGTTTAAGTTTTTCGACGCTTAAAGAATTTTCAATTATAATTTGTCGTAATAAATTTCTAAATTCTTCCGTTTTATTTTTTATAAGATTATTATAAATTCCATTAGAAATATAAATCCCTGTACCTACAATTTCATGAATAAAATTTGAGCGACCTTGAATCATTCCCTGATTAATTAATTTTTTAAATGGTTCTTCAACGGGAGCAATTCCAATGTCGTGTAAAAATTTACACCAGAAACGCGAATAAATTAAATGACCTGTAGCGTGCTCTGTACCACCAATATACAAATCAACATCTTTCCAGTAATTTATTGCTTCTTTTGAAACAAATTCATTGTTATTTGTTGGATCCATGTACCTGAAATAATAACCCGATGAACCGGCAAAGCCAGGCATTGTGCTTAATTCGAGTGGATATCCATCTTTTGTTTTCCAGTTTGCAGCACGACTTAAAGGTGGTTGTCCGTCGGATGTTGGTAAAAACGAATCCATTTCGGGAAGCTCAAGTGGTAGTTTGTTTTCGGGTAAAGCACAAGGGAGTTCATCTTTGTAATATATTGGAAATGGTTCACCCCAATAGCGTTGACGGCTAAAAATGGCATCGCGTAAACGGTAGTTAACCATGCGTTTACCAATTCCCATTTCTTCAATTTTAGAAATTATTTTGTCAATTGCATCAACAACATGCAAACCATTAATAAAATCGGAATTTATGCAAGTTCCTTCTTTTGCATCGAAAGATTCTGCCCATGTAGATGTTTCGGTTAGTTCTTCGTTATATTTCTTAATTACCTGAATAATTGGCAAATTAAAGTAACGTGCAAAAGCAAAATCGCGGCTGTCGTGTGCAGGTACTGCCATTATTGCTCCGGTTCCATAACCGGCAAGAACATAATCGCTGAGCCAAATAGGAATTGGTAAATTTGTAAAAGGATGAATTGCATAAGCCCCTGTAAAACAACCGGAAATTTTATTTACTTCTGTCATTCTTTCGCGTTCGGTACGTTTTTTTGTTTTGGTTATATATTCTTCAATTGCTGATTTTTGCTCTGGTGTTGTGATATTTGTTATAAGTTCGTGTTCGGGAGCAAGAACCATAAAAGTACAACCGAAGATTGTGTCGGGGCGGGTGGTGAAGACAACGACCTCACCTAAATCCTCTCCGAAGGAGAGGACTTTGGCGTTGAGGTAATCTTTTATTTTATTGGCAATATTTTTAGGATTTGAAATAACTTCTTCGTTGTTGAATATTAAAATTGAAAATCCATTTTCTTCAAGAATATTTGCTCTTTGTTTATCATATTCTATCTGGGTTTTATGAATTCCTCCATCAATTTCAATTATTGTTTTTTTTGAAATACAAATAAAATCTGGAATAAATTCCCCAACAGGATGTTGTCGTCTGATTTTAAAACCAATGTTATTATTTCTCAATTCTTGCCATAATAATTCTTCAGCTTCTGTAGGATTTTTTCTATTTTCTTTAGCGAATTCTATTAAAGAGTTCCAATTTTTTGAGTCGGTTGTTACATAGCTGGGAGTTGAGTTGTTGCCACTCTCTTTCTTAGCTCCCTCTCCTTTGGAGAGGGTTGGGGAGAGGTTACTCCCCTCACAATCCTGAACTTTGAACTTTAAACTTTGAACTTTAAACTTTATTTCAGCACCAACGCTTTTTCCAATCCAGTTACGCTGCATTTCTTTAAGTGAATCGGTCCATTCAACAATGTGAAGTCCAGTTAAAAGTCGTTCAGCATAAGCTGTTATACGAAGGCACCACTGGAGCATTTTTCGTTGTTCAACGGGATGTCCTCCACGAACAGAAATGGCTTCTTTAACTTCATCGTTAGCTAAAACTGTTCCCAATGCAGGACACCAGTTTACCATTGTTTTTGCGAGATAAGCTAAACGGTAACAAAGTAATATTTTTTGTTTTTCGTTGTCGGTTTTATGCTGCCATTCTTCTGCCGAAAATGTTATTTCGCAATTGTTTGCAGCATCTATAGTTGTGTTCCCGGAATTATTAAAAAGTTCGATTAAATTTTCAATTGGTTCTGCTTTTTGTGGTTTGTTATTATACCAATGATTAAATAATTTAATAAAAACCCATTGAGTCCATTTGTAATATGACGGTTCGCTTGTTCTAAATTCGCGTTCCCAATCGTAAGCAAAGCCAATTTTTTCGAGCTGTTCTTTGTAGCGTATAATGTTATTTTCGGTAGTAACTGCTGGGTGTTGCCCTGTTTGTATTGCATATTGTTCGGCAGGTAACCCAAATGCATCGAAACCCATTGGGTGCAATACGTTAAAGCCGGTTAAGTTTTTGTAACGTGTATAAATATCACTGGCAATATATCCTAAAGGGTGTCCAACATGCAAGCCTGCACCTGATGGATATGGGAACATATCTAAAACATAAAATTTAGGTTTATCGGAATTGTTTTCAACTTTAAATGTTTTATTCTTTTTCCAGATGTCCTGCCATTTCTTTTCTATCTCAATAAAGTTGTAGTCCATTATTTAATATTTACGATTTATGATTTACGATTTAGGAATTTTGATGACAAAATTAATAAATTAAAGTAAAATATTGTTTTTATGATAAATGTATTGTAAAAAGGTTTGTGAAGACACAAACCTTGGGGTAAGAAGGTTTGTGAAGACACGAACCATGAGGTTGGCGAGAAGTGATATGATACTGGCGAATTATTATAAACCGAGATAACTTTTAATCACTTCGAGAAATTCTATACCTTGTTCTATTTTTAGAGAAGCGACAGGTTCAACAATCTCTTCCTGAATATCATAATCAGCTATTTCTCTTAGTTTTCTGGAATCTATAAGCATTTTGTGATATTTAGAATCAATTTTAGATGTTTTTGCGAAATAATAGCCAAAAGCCGATTCTACTGCGGAGTGTTTAATGACATTAATATTTTCAGATTTCAGTAATGCTTGCGCTGCATAAAACATTGAATAATAAACTTTACTTGCTGCATCAGAAGTATATTTTTTCTTCATAAGTTCTTTAGCAACTTTAAGAGCATGTTCAGATTTCTCCAATAACTTTATTATTTCTTCTTTCATAGTGAGATACCTTCAGTTTCTACATTTTTATAAAAAGAATATCCTTTTGCAAGAGCATAGTTATAATTTGATTCTGTAAATATTTTAAGTGAAATAATTGGTTTAAAATCATTATCCCACATAACCTGATATACAATATCATTAATAATATTTTCGATATTGAAATTTTTTTTATCAATAATCGCAATTACATCAAGATCAGAATCCTCATGTGCTTTACCTGTCACTCTTGATCCAAAAACAATAAATCGTTTTAAACATTTATTAATTTCAGGAGGAAGTCTTCTTTTTAATTCCAATATTAATGCTTTGTCTTTTTTATTCATAAATTATTATTCAGAGTTTTCACTTAACCTGCATTATTTGCAAATTTTCTTATGCAAAGATATTAAAAAAATTACTATTAATCTTCTTGATTATACTGAGAATAACCCTGATTATAAAAATGATTATCTTACAAGGATAGCTAGTGTTAACTTGCAATAGTAATCTATATTAAAAATAAATAATATAAAACATAAAACAAGAAATGACTATGTGTTTTCCCCCTTTTTATATTAGTGTTCATACTTAAAAATTTATCATTTTTTGTTAAGTGTTATATGTTTTAATAATATAGATTATTTATGCAGTTAGACACTAGTGTTTGTCTATAATGTCCTATTTTTTCGTTATAACCCCAGTATGCTGCTACGGAGTATGCTTGTTTTGAAAACTTCATTCCGATTAGGCAAAACTCCTTAATATACAATACTTTGCAAACATTAAATCCTATAACTATCGGAGATTTAGTAATTTTGATGACAAAATTAATAAATTACAGCAAAATTTCACTTTTATGTAAAAAGTGTATAATAGGTTTGTGAAGACACAAACCTTGGGGTGGGTAATTAAAAAGGTTGTGAGAACAAAAACCTTGGGATATGGGAATTAAAAAGAGGTTCGTGAAGACACAAACCTTTGGGGTGGTAATTAAAAAGAGGTTCGTGAAGACACAAACCTTTGGGGTGGTAATTAAAAAGAGGTTCGTGAAAACACAAACCTTTGGGGTGGTAATTAAAAAGAGGTTCGTGAAGACACGAACCTTAGGGAATTTAATAAACATAAGATTAATAGACATAAGACACAATAATAATATTATTAAATTTTTATCTTACGACTTACGACTAATCACTTACTACTTCTTGGACATTCCAATAAATGTTTTAATATTTTGAATTTCCGTTTTCAACTGAGTGTTATCATTTTTTAAAATTGTGTTATCTGACCTAAGCTGGTTGTTCTTTTCTTCAAGAACAGATATTTTTTCATTTAGCTCCTGTACAGCTTTTACCATTGGCATAATAAAATCAACATATCGCAGTGAATACACTTCTTTATCGTTTTTTGGTATATCAATGCCTGGAAACTCAAAACCATTTTCTTTTGCAGCTTTTTCTACATCTTGCGCTAAAAATCCGATAAAACGAATTTTTTCTATTTCGCTATGGTCTATTTTTCTTAGCAAAGAATCAGGTGTTCCCCATATCCTGTGAAGTTCTGTTGGCCTTACATTGTATGTTACTGGTTTAAGTTTTAATATAAAATCTAATCCGGCAACATTATCTTTAATATTTGTTTTAAATCTTGCATCGGAATATGCTGTTATACTCGTAACTTGTGCTCTGATACTTGAAATAGATGTATTGCCAATACACACCTGGTTATCGCCTGTGCACTGGGCATTAGTAATGCCATAGCCAAGCATGGTCACATTGGTGCGGGCTACAATAGGATAAGAGCTTGAACCAATAAAAGTGCACTGATTAAAATTCACACCAATTGCTCCGGACCCTGCATTAAATCCAAAGGCTGTATTGCTGGTTCCTGTGGTGTTGTAAAAAAGTGCCCGATATCCGTTGGCGGCATTATAGTATCCTGTGGTGTTGGAATAAAGCGAACTCACTCCGTCGGCGGTATTGAAGTATCCTGTAGTATTGGAATAAAGAGAATAAGCCCCGCTCGCTGTATTATCGTATCCTATGTCGTTGGAATAAAGCGTCCATGTTCCACTGGCAGTATTTTCGCTTCCGGAAGTGTTGGAATAAAGCGCCCTCGTTCCGTTAGCAGTATTTGATGTTCCAGTTGTGCTGAACAAAAGCGAATAAGCCCCGTTGGCGGTATTGTAGCTTCCATTAGTGTTGGAATAAAGCGCCTGATTTCCGTTGGCGGTATTGCAGCTTCCATCAGTGTTGGAATAAAGCGCCAGCAATCCGTTGGCGGTATTGGCGCTTCCTATAGTATTTGAGTAGAGCGATTGATATCCGTTGGAGGTATTTGATTGCCCTGTATTATTGGCATAAAGCGACATATAACCGTTAGCGACATTGTAACCTCCGGTAGTATTAGAATAAAGTGCCTGATATCCATTGGCAACATTGTAGCATCCTGACGTATCAGAATATCCTGCCTGATAACCAAAGAAGTTGTTGTACCGCCCTGAAGAAATGTTTAAACCGCTTTCATGTCCTATAAAATAATTCTTAGGTGTTAATTGCATATAACTGGTTTTATTAGCCCCGTTAATATTTTGTACTCCAAAACCTGCCAAAGTATCTTTAGTCCAAATTCTTGAGCTATCAGGTGTTACTTTTAAATAATTATTAGTAAATGCTTTAGACATGTTTCGTCCGCTAATAGCAAAGCCACCTCTATTACTTTCAATAGCATCGTCGTTAATGTAAACCTGAACGCTATCTTGCCAAACAACAAAAACAGATTGTCCTAAAGAATTTTTTACCTCAAAAAGCGGGTCAGTAGCTAAGGCAGTTGGGCTACCCTGAATAACCATTCTTCCGGATGGATTATTAATACCAACACCAACATTTCCAAAATTCGTATTGTAAATATCAGTTCCAGATTTTTTCCAGAGCGTATCAGAATAATTTCCAATAAAAACGGAACCTCCATTACTCAGGTACAGCGTATCATTCGATATACTGAGAACCTGAATTTCGTTTGTAGCATCAGCATCGGCATCGTTCACATTATCAGTAGAACTAATTGTAAAATTTGGATAAGTACCTGTAACAGAGGTAGCACCAGTGCCAGTAATTGCAACTGGCTGGTCGGGTGCAATATTTGTTATAACATTACCTGCAATACTAATTCCGTTGCCAGCAGTGTACATTGTTACATTACCTGCAGTTTCGGAATATAATGCGTAAGGCACACTTAATAATTGAGTTGTACCCATATCAAGAAGTCCAGTACCCATATCGGCTTCAACTTTTAAAAAATGCGGAGCGGAACCCCACGTAATACTTGCAAAGTTGTCAGTTGTATTTCCGCCACCAACTATAAGAGTTACAATACCAAACGCATTAGTAGATAAACCAGTATGTGTTTCAACATATTCCGCTGGATTAGTGGGTAAACCAGGTATAATACTAAGTTGAAAATCAACAGGTTGATTTATAAGTGCTACTCCGTTAACATCACGCACAACTGCCTGATATTGGAACGATTGTGGTGATTGTGCAAAAGTTAAATAACTTATTGCAATACAGATAATTGAAAGAATTGGTTTTTTCATATTTACTTTGTTTTATTTTCTAAATTTTCTAATCTTATTTCAAGTTCAATATTTTTATTTTTTAATTCATTAATTTCAATATTCTGATTATCAATAGTTTCTTGTAAGTTTTCATTTTTAGAATTTAGTTCCTGTACAGCTTTCACCAGAGGCACAGTAAATTCAGCATAACGTAATCCATAATAATCGTTTTCATTTGCAGGTTTTTTAACTCCGTTGAATTCAAAACCAACTTCCAGAGCTGCTTTCTCAACTTCCTGAGCAATAAAGCCGGTTTGCAGCATACTGCCTTTAATTATTTCTGCTTCTTTTAATCGAAGACTATCGGGTGTGCGTAAGAATTTTGCGATATTATCCATATTTAAATAATAAGTAACAGGACGTAATTTGTTAATGAATGCCAATCCTGGGACTGTTTCATTAATATCATTTTTGAAACGAATATCAGAAATATTTGTCCAGTCTGCAAAACCGCCAATATCGTTGACTGAAGCGTCTCCAACTCTAACCTGATTGCTTGCTGTAATGTCTGCATTATAACCCAAAGCAGTTGAGTTGGAATAAGTTGTTCCATTATAAAATGCATTATTTCCTAAAGCGGTATTATTCCACCCCGTTTCGTTAGAATAAAGTGCCCCTTTTCCTATGGCAGTGTTATAGTTTCCTGATGTATTGTAGAAAAGAGCAATATTTCCGTTGGCGGTATTGCACTGTCCAGTTGTGTTTGAATAAAGAGCCTCAAATCCATTAGAACTATTATACTGGCCCGTAATGTTAGAATAGAGTGATTTATTTCCGTTAGCAGTATTAAAACTTCCTGTAGCGTTGGAATAAAGGGATTGATCTCCTATAGCAGTATTTGAACCTCCTGTTGTATTGAAATATAGTGAATTCGCACCAAATGCTACATTAGCCCAACCTGTTGTGTTTGAATAAAGTGCTTTATTTCCTATTGCGGAATTATAAGATCCATTAATATTTTCATGTCCAGCATGAAAACCTATAAAAATATTTCGATAACCTGTGGTGTTTTTGTATCCACTTTCATTTCCTATAAATATATTCGTACTTCCATTATTAAAAAAACCAGCACTATCTCCGATAAATATGTTACAATTTCCATCATTATTATAATAACCTGCTTTAAATCCAATAAAATAATTTTTATCTCCAGAAGTATTATTAATGCCGCTTTGATATCCAAAGAAAGAGTTATACAAACCAGTAGTAATAGATTTTCCAGCCTCATGTCCGATAAAATAATTATCAGGATTTAGCTGCATATAACTTGTTTTATTAGCACCATTAATATTTTGTACTCCAAAACCTGCCAAAGTATCTTTAGTCCAAATTCTTGAACTATCGGGAGTTACTTTAAAATAATTATTTGTAAAAGTTTTGCTCATATTTCGTCCGCTAACAGCAAAACCACCTCTATTACTTTCAATAGCATCGTCGTTAATGTAAACCTGAACGCTATCTTGCCAAACAACAAAAACAGATTGTCCAATAGAATTTTTTACTTCAAAAAGCGGGTCGGTAGGTAATGCAGTTGCACTACCCTGAACTACCATTCTTCCAACGGGGTTATTAATACCAACACCAACATTATCGGAGTTTGTATTATAAATTGAA
>MENF01000110.1:24049-27832 GCA_001769035.1 Bacteroidetes bacterium GWA2_32_17 | reverse complement strand
CAACATGTGCAACAGGAAACC
Organism: Bacteroidetes bacterium GWA2_32_17; assembly: GCA_001769035.1. GTDB lineage: Bacteria > Bacteroidota > Bacteroidia > Bacteroidales > GWA2-32-17 > GWA2-32-17. The sequence continues at coordinate 27,811 of MENF01000110.1, read as the reverse complement.
CTGCAACATCTAATGCTATAGCGATGACTGTGAATCCGAATCTACCGGTCAGTGTAAGTATAGATGCTGTTCCTGCAGGCGCTATCTGTCCGGCTACAAGTGTGACCTTTACAGCTACCCCTACAAATGGCGGCGCAACACCGGCATATCAGTGGAAACTGAATGGAGCCAACGTAGGTGCCAATAGTCCTACATACATAAATGCTGCATTGGCAAACGGTGACATTGTTACCTGTGTACTGACATCGAATGCAACATGTGCAACAGGAAGCCCTGCTACATCGAATGCAATTACGATGACTGTAAATCCAAATCTACCTGTTAGCGTTAGTATAGCTGCTGTTCCTGCTGGCGCGGTCTGTTCAGGCACAAGCGTGACATTTACAGCAACCCCGACTAATGGCGGTGCAACACCGGCATATCAGTGGAAGTTGAATGGCGCAAATGTAGGTGCGAATAGTCCGACATATATAAATGCTGCATTAGCAAACGGCGACATAGTTGCCTGTGTATTGACTTCGAATACGCCTTGTGCAACAGGAAGTCCTGCTACATCGAACACTATTACGATGACAGTAAATCCAAATCTTCCAGCCAGTGTTAGTATAGCTGCAGTTCCGTCCGGTGCGATCTGTCCGGCTACGAGTGTGACCTTTACTGCTACTCCAACAAATGGCGGCGCAACCCCGGATTATCAGTGGAAACTGAATGGAGCGAATGTAGGTGCCATTAGTCCAACATATATAAATGCCGGCCTGGCAAATGGTGATATTGTTACCTGCGAGCTGACCTCAAACGCAACTTGTGCAACAGGAAACCCGGCGACATCGAATATTATCACGATGACAGTTAATCCAAATCTGCCAGTCAGTGTTAGTATAGCTGCAGTTCCGTCCGGTGCGATATGTCCGGCTACGAGTGTGACCTTTACTGCTACTCCAACAAATGGCGGAGCAACACCGGCATATCAGTGGAAACTTAATGGGGCCAATGTAGGCACCAATAGTCCTTCATATATAAATGCTGCTTTGGTAAACGGCGACATTGTTACCTGTTTGCTGACCTCAAATGCAACGTGTGCAACAGGAAGCCCTGCAACATCTAATGCTATTACGATGACGGTGTCTTCAAGTCTGCCTGTTGGTGTAAGTATAGCTGCAGTTCCTGCAGGCGCGATATGTTCAGGTACAAGTGTAACCTATACAGCTACTCCGACAAACGGTGGTGCAACACCGGACTATCAGTGGAAACTGAATGGTGCGAATGTAGGCGCCAATAGCCCGACATACATCAATACCGGTCTGGCAAACGGAGACATTATTACCTGTGTACTGACCTCAAATGAATCGTGTGCAACAGGAAACCCTGCAACGTCGAATGCTATTACAATGACGGTGAATCCGAATCAGACGGTCGGTGTAAGCATAGCTGCCGTTCCTGTTGGTGCTATCTGCCCGGGAACAAGTGTAACCTTTACAGCAACCCCGACAAATGGCGGTGCAATTCCAGCTTATCAGTGGAAACTGAATGGTGCAAATGTAGGTGCCAATAGCCCGACATACATCGATGCAGGTCTTGCAAATGGTGACATTGTTACCTGCGAACTGACCTCAAATGCAACATGTGCAACAGGAAATCCTGCAACATCGAATGCTATTACGATGACAGTTAACCCAGATCTGCCGGTCAGTGTGGGCATAGATGCTGTTCCAGCGGGTGCGATATGTTCGGGTACGAGTGTAACCTATACGGCTACACCCACAAATGGAGGTGCATCGCCGGCTTATCAGTGGAAACTTAACGGGACCAATGTAGGTGCCAATAGTCCTACGTACATAAATGCGGCATTAGCAAACGGTGACATTGTTACCTGTGAACTGACCTCAAATGCAACATGTGCTACAGGAAGTCCGGCAACATCGAATGCTATCACGATGACGGTTAATCCAAATCTGTCTGTCAGTGTTAGTATAAATGCTGTTCCGGCAGGTGCGATCTGTTCAGGTACAAGTGTGATCTTTACGGCTACTCCAACGAATGGAGGTGCAACACCGGTTTATCAGTGGAAACTGAATGGAGCCGATGTAGGCGCCAATAGTCCATCATACGTAAATGCATCATTTGTAAATGGTGACATTGTTACCTGTGAACTGACCTCAAATGAAGTTTGTGCAACAGGAAATCCTGCAACATCGAATGCTGTAACAATGACGGTGAATCCAAATCAGCCTGTCAGTGTTAGTGTAGACGCTGTTCCGGCAGGCGCTATCTGTATAGGTACAAGTGTAACCCTTACGGCTACTCCGACAAATGAAGGCACATCACCGGTTTATCAGTGGAAACTGAATGGAGCTGATGTAGGTTCCAATAGTCCTACATATATAAATGCAGCGTTGGCAAGCGGTGATATTGTTGCCTGTGTACTGACCTCGAATGAAACATGTGCAACAGGAAATCCGGCATCATCGGGCGATATTACAATGACGGTGAATCCAATACCAACAGTAGATGCCGGTTCTGATCAAGTGGTTTGCGAAGGTTCATCAGTAATATTATCAGGAAGCGGTGCGGATTCTTATACATGGGATAATAGTGTTGTTAACGGAACACCATTTACACCAGCCGTAGGTACTTTAACCTATACTGTAACCGGAACTACCAATGGCTGTTCAAATACCGATCAGGTAGTAGTAACAGTTAATGCAATTCCAATCGTAGATGCCGGTCTTGATGCTACAATACCATATGGAACAGTCACTTCAATTGATGCAACTATTACAGGAACAGGACCATTTACATATAGCTGGATACCATCAGCACTACTTGTAGATGCTTTGATTGAAGATCCTACAACTGTAAACATGACAACAACAACAGTGTTTACTTTAACAGCTACTTCAACGGCTACTTCATGCTCAAGTTCTGATGTTGTTACAATAATTATCATCGGAGGTCCTTTAACATCAAATTCTATAGCAACACCAGGAACAGTATGTGCAGGTGAAAGTGTTCAACTTGATGCTTTAGCAGGAGGTGGAACAGGATCTTATACTTACACTTGGACTTCTAATCCCGCCGGATTTACATCTGCTTTAGCTAATCCTATTGCAAATCCAATTGAAAATACTACTTATTATGTAGAAGTTTATGATGGTATTACTACTGTTAACTCTCAGGTAGTAGTTACCGTAAATGCTATTCCAATTGTAGATGCTGGTGTTGATCAGACAGTATGTGATGGCACACCGGTTACTTTAACCGGAAGCGGTGCAGATTCTTATACATGGGACAATGGTGTTCTTGACGGAACTCCATTTATACCGGCAGTAGGAACTATGACTTATACCGTAACTGGAACTACCAATGGCTGTTTAAATACCGATCAAGTAGTAGTAACCGTAAATGCCATTCCAAATGTGGATGCAGGTATTGATCAGGTAGTATGTGAAAGCACACCTGTTGCTTTATCCGGAAACGGTGCAGATTCTTATGCATGGGACAACGGCGTTATTAACGGAACTTTATTTACACCAGCAGTAGGAACTGTGACTTATACTGTAACCGGAACTACCAATGGCTGTTCAAATACCGATCAGGTAGTAGTAACAGTTAATGCAATTCCTGCAGTTGATGCAGGTTTGGATCAGTCAGTTTGTGATGGCACACCTGTTACTTTATCCGGAAGCGGTGCAGATTCTTATACATGGGACAATGGTGTTCTTGACGGAACTCCATTTACTCCGGCAGTAGGAACATTAATCT
>MENF01000110.1:0-24015 GCA_001769035.1 Bacteroidetes bacterium GWA2_32_17 | reverse complement strand
TCCATTTACTCCGGCAGTAGGAACATTAATCTATACCGTAACGGGAACTACCAACGGTTGTTCAAATACCGATCAGGTATCAGTAACTGTAAATGAAGTCCCTGTAGCTTCTGTCAGCGTTGTAAATGCAACATGTGGTACAACAGATGGAAGTGCAACAGCTAGTGCAACGGGTGGAACAGGAATATATACATATCTTTGGGATGCCGCAGCCGGTAATCAAACTACTGCTACAGCAATCAACTTGGGTTTAGGTTCTTATTCAGTAACTGTTTATGATGGAAATTGTTCTTCTACTGCTGTTGCTTCGGTAAGTGAAAATGGTGCTCCAACTGTTACAGTAACTGCTACATCAAATATTATTTGCGAAGGAGATACAATACAATTAACGGCAAGTGGTGCAGATACATACTTATGGACTCCTTCAACATATTTAAGTGCTACAACTGGTAGTGTTGTTGATGCAATTCCTTTAACTAATATCACATACTCAGTACAAGGAACAACTGGTGGATGCAGCTCAATACAAACAATAAGTATTACCGTTAATCCTTTACCAATTGCAGGTTATACTTATGTTGATAATGGGTTTGGTTCTTTATCGTTTACCGATGCTTCATTAAATGCAACAGCATGGGATTGGAATTTTGGGGATGGTTCAGGCACAAGCACAGTTGCAAGTCCTGACTATACTTATTTAGCTGATGGTAATTATACTATCACACAAGTTGTTTCAAACAATTGTGGTAGTGATACTGCCTCGTTAACAATTAATGTAATTGTAACAAATATTCAAACCATAACAGTTAACTCTAGTATTGAAGTATATCCAAATCCAAGTAATGGACATTTTAACATAAAATATTCTTCAAGTTCTAATGACAACTTTACTATAAGCATAATAAATGTTACAGGTGAGGTAGTGTTATCAAAAGAATATTCTGTAAATGCTTCATCTATGGTAATTCCTGTTGATATTGCAAAACTTGCAAAAGGAATTTACCAGATTAAGTTAAATAATGGTGAAGAAGTATTGAAAACAAGAATATTAATTAACAGGTATTAATATAAAATTCCAAATAAAGAACCCCGAAAATTCGGGGTTCTTTATTTTATAAGAAGACCTAACAGATTTTTAAAACTTGTTAGGTTTTTTGGAATTATAAATGAATTACTTCCCCATAAGCAGCAGCAGCAGCTTCCATAATTGCTTCGCTCATTGTTGGATGGGGGTGAATTGATTTAATAAGCTCATGTCCGGTTGTTTCTAAATTCTTTGCAACTACTAATTCTGCAATCATTTCTGTAACATTTAATCCTATCAAATGAGCTCCTAAAAGTTCACCATATTTTGCATCAAAAATGAGTTTTACGAAACCATCTTTATTGCCAGCAGCACTTGCCTTTCCAGAGGCTGAATATGGAAACTTGCCGATTTTTATTTCATAACCTTTATCAATGGCTTGTTTTTCGGTAATGCCAATAGAAGCAACTTCCGGTGTAGCGTATACACAACTGGGAACATTGTTATAATTTAAGGGTAGAGGATTTTTTCCTGCTATTTTCTCAACACAAATAATTCCTTCGGCTGATGCTACGTGTGCTAATGCCTGACCATGAACTATGTCGCCAATTGCATAAATTCCTTGAATGTTTGTACTATAATAATCGTCAACTTTTATTTTTCCATTTTCTAATTCTATTCCAAGTTCTTCAATTCCAATATTTTCTAAATTAGGAGTAATTCCAACTGAAGATAAAACTATTTCTGCCTCAATTGTTTGATTACCTTTTTTAGTTTCAATGTTTACTTTACACATTTCATTTTCAAAATCAACACCTGTAACATTAGATTCAAGTAAAATTTCAATTCCATCTTTTTTAAAGGAACGTGCAAGTTGTTTGCTTACTTCTTCATCTTCTAACGGAACAATGTTAGGCATAAATTCTACAATTGTAACTTTTGTTCCCATAGCATTGTAAAAATAAGCGAGTTCGCTGCCAATAGCACCTGAACCAACAACTACCATTGATTTTGGCAAATTTGATAATGTAAGTGCTTCGCGATAACCAATAATTCTTTTTCCGTTTTGTTTTAAATTTGATAGCTCTCGCGAACGTGCTCCGGTAGCAAGTATAATATTTGTTGCAGAATACGTTTGTATATTTCCATCTGAAATAACAACTTGCACTTGATTGTTGCCAAGTAGTTTAGCAGTTCCGTTAATTATCTCAACTTTATTTTTTTTAAGCAAAAACTGAACACCTTTACTCATTCCTTCGGCAACCGCTCTGCTTCGGGCAACAACTTTTGCAAAATCAGGCGATGTTTCATTTACATTAATCCCATAATCAGATGCATGTTTTGCATATTCCAAAACCTGTGCACTTTTAAGCAATGATTTTGTAGGAATACATCCCCAATTTAAGCAAATTCCACCCAACTCTGAACGTTCTACAATTGCAGTTTTTAAGCCTAACTGCGAAGCTCTTATAGCAGCCACATATCCACCAGGACCACTACCAATTATTATTAAATCGTAATTCATAAATTATTTTTTGGCAAAGATAAATCTTTATTTTGGCAATAAAAGATTGTCTGACTTTAGAAGTATTTTATTATTGCAAATTGTTTTAGATTTAAACTTATGCTAAAAAAGAGGAAAATTTTGTGCGTCAAATTCATCTATACCCTATTTCTTTACAATAATTATAAAGTATAAACTTAATATGTTTAATAAAATAATTATTTTGGAATAAAATGATGTTCAACTTTATTTATTCTTAGCCAAAGTTGCTTTTTTGCAAGTTTTATTATTTCCCATTTTGTTTCGGTTGTTACAGAATTTTTTGATTTAGAAATAATAAGGTCAACTTCTCCTGAAAATTTCCATGTTCCAACCGAGTCTTCATTATCAGAATATGAGCCATCTTTATTGCAGGTAAATTCAATTGTAGGTAAATTTTCGGTAACAACGCTGTTTTGTTCAACATAAATTATTGATTCGTATTTCCATGTATTAGCAATACGTGTTTTTTTTGAACGAAATGTTAATATTGGACCATCCTCGTATTTTGTGCATGAAACTGATGCTGCAATAAAAACAAAGGTCATAAATACTATAGTAAAGTTTCGCATTTCAAATTTAATTTTCACAAACTTACATAAAATATTAAAATTATAAAAACTTTGTTTAAGTTCGAGCAGCGTAATCAAAAAAATATGTTAATTTTTACAAAATCAAAATGCAAACAACAAAGCAATAACAATTAACACATTATGTTTTACAACATATTTATAGTACTTTAAGAAACAATTATTGGGACAGTACATAAAAGTTTAATATTTTTGTAAAAAATTATTAGAAATAATGCACACATTAGTAGTTGGACTTAATTACAAAACCACTCAGGTTGATAACCGAGAAAAAATGTATTTTTCTGCAGACAAACTTGAAATCGCATTGCCTTTATTAAACTCGTATCAACATATAAGTGAGTGTGTTATGCTATCAACTTGCAATAGAATTGAAATTTATGCTGCATCAGAAAATCCCGAAGAAGCATATAAAAGTATAATTCGATTTTTAAGTGACTTTCATAAACTCCCTATCGAAAATTTTATCAATTTTATATATAAAAAGAGGTGCAACGATGCTGTAAAACATTTATTTGATGTAGCATCAAGTTTAAATTCAATGATTTTAGGTGAATACGAAATACTTGGTCAGGTTAAAGATGCTTATGAAAAAGCTAAAGACTTAAATACCACAAAAGAGTTTTTTAATAAACTTTTTCAGATGGCAATTGTAGTTGGAAAAAGGGTTAGAACAGAAACCGGAATAGGCAAAGGAGCTATCTCTATTGGTTCAGTTGCTGTTAATTTAATTAAAGAAATTTTTCCTTCCGATAACAAATTAAATGTGATGCTGGTTGGTGCCGGCGCCGTTTCTGATTTAGTGGCTGTAAATTTAACAAATAAAGTTGACTGTAACATTACAGTTACAAACAGAACTAACAATAAAGCTGATGAGTTTGCTAAAAAATTTAATGCTTCATTTGTAAATTTTGAATCTAAAAATCAATTTTACAACAATCAGGATGTAATTGTATTTTCGACCAGTGCACAAAATTATATTTTTACAAAAGAAGAAATTACCGACCTAAATATAATAAATGGCAGAAAGGTCGTTTTAATTGATTTATCTGTTCCCCGAAACATTGACCCTGAACTTTGTGAAAATAACAATGTGTATTTAAAAACTATTGACGATTTAGAAATAATAATTGACTCAAGTCGTGAAGAAAGATTGCGTGAAATAATTAAAGCTGAAATAATAATTAAAGAAGTACAGGAGAAATTTACCGAATGGTTTAATATGCAGTCAATAATTCCGGTTATGCGTGGAATTAAAGGTGAATTTAATTCTATAAAAGACAGATTAATTGAAACTTATAGCACTCAACTGTCAAGTTTAACTGATGAACAAAAAGAAGTTATTAAAAACATAATGGACAGTTATTCCGATACACTTATTAAAACAATCATGTTAAATTTAAAAGAAGTTACCGACCCTGCTCATCTGAGCCATTTGGGCGATGCTTTAAAAAGAACATTTAAAGTTCACTTAAATGAACATTTAAATAACCCTCATGAGAATATGAAAAATCCTCACGAAAATATGAATAACCCACATTTGCAACATCATCACCATGCCTTTTAAAAGAAAATTTAATGTTGCAACACGAGGAAGTTTATTAGCACGTACTCAAACAGAGCAGACTGTTGTAACAATAAGAAATAGTAATTTAGATAAAGAATTTGAGATAGTTCAATTTACAACACTTGGCGATAAGGTAACTGAAAAGCCATTAGTAAATTTTGGAGGAACTGGCGTTTTTGTAAAAGAACTCGAAAATGCTTTAATTGATAATAAAGCAGATTTTGCTGTTCATAGTTTAAAAGATGTACCAAGTTATATCACAAATGGTTTAATTTTAGCATGTTTTCCAAAACGCGAAATGGTAAATGATTTATTTTTAACTAAGAATAATTCTTCAATTTTTGAAATTGCTCAAAATTTTAAATGTGGTACGGGCAGTCCACGAAGAATAATTCAAATAATGAAAATTCGTCCCGATGCTAAATTTGCCGATTTACGTGGTAATATTGATACCCGTATGCGAAAATTAGAGGAAGGACAATACGATGCAATTATTTTGGCAGCTGCTGGTATGAATCGTTTAGGAAAATCTTTTTCTAAAAATAATATTTTATCTGTCGAAAATTTATTGCCAGCAATTGGACAGGGTGCAATTGCCATTGAATGCAGGATTGACGATAAAGAAACTATTGAAGCAATAAAGAAAATAAATCATTACGAAACCGAAATTGCAGTAAAAACCGAAAGAGTTTTTATGAAAGAAGTTGAAGGTGGTTGTAAATTCCCTTTAGCTGCTTATGCAATAGTTATTCAAAATAAAGTGGAATTAGATATATTAGCAGGTCAATTGTCAACCGGACAATTTATTAGAATGAAGAAAGAAACAACTATCGAAAAAGCTTTTGATATGGCAAAACAAATGGCTAACGAATTATTAGAAGATTGCCACAAAAGAAATATCAAACTATTCGATTTAAATGAATGAGCTAAGCAACAAAATACTTATTTCTACTCAACCTAACGATAGCTTTTATGAATTAGAAAAATCGTTGATTAACTCTGGTGCGTTATTGTATCATTACCCAATGATAGAAATTGAAGAATCTTGTATTAGCACCCAGGAAACTAATTTAATTAAAAATATAACAAATTACAATTGGCTTGTATTTACAAGTAAAAACGGAGTTATTTATTTTCTAAAAAAAATTAATCAGATTTTTAAATCATTACAAATACTTGAAAATATTAATATCGCAGTAATTGGACAAAAAACTGCAAACGAGTTTATTAAAATAGGAATTAGTCCAACTTATATCAGCAAAAGTAATTTAGCCGAAAAATTTGCAATAGAATTAGTCGAAACCGTTATTAAAAAAGATTCAAATGTTTTATTATTACTCGGAAATATAGCTAACACTAATATCGAAAACACATTGAACAATCATTGCAAATATAAACGTATTAATTGTTATAATACTGTTCTAACTAAAACAAAATTTCCTGAATTAATAAAACTCGTTAACGAAAATAAATATGATTTTATAATATTTACAAGTTCGTCATGTTTTGTTAACTTCGCACAATTATTAATTAAAAATAAAATTAATGTAAGTAACATTAAAGCAGTAAGTATCGGTAAACCAACTTCAAAAACAATGAAAGAATATGAAGTAGAACCTTTAATAACTGCACAACAATCAAATATAGAAGGATTAGTAAAAGAAATATTTCAATATTATAAACTTAAATAAAAACATTATGAATTATAAAGCTTCTTTTCCACAAACCAGACTTCGTAGATTACGTTATAGTCCGGTAGTTCGTAAAATGGTTACCGAATCATCAGTTTTTGTTGACGATTTAATTATGCCTTTGTTCGTTTGTCCAGGTGTAAATGTTCAAAATCCAATTAAATCAATGCCGGGTAATTTTCAGCTTTCAGTTGATAATTTAGTGAAAGAATGTAAGGTGATTTTTGATTTAGGAGTTAAATCAGTTTTGCTTTTTGGAATCCCTGAACATAAAGATGAAGATGGAACAGTTGCCTGCCAGCACGATGGCATAGTTCAAAAAGCAATCAGAGCAATAAAAAAAGAATTACCAGAAATATTTATTGTAGCCGATGTTTGCAATTGCGAATACACAGTTCACGGGCATTGCGGAACAATTGTAAATAATGATGTTGATAACGATTTAACATTAGTAACACTTGCAAAACAATCTGTTTCGTTAGCCAAAGCCGGAGCTGATATGATTGCACCAAGCGATATGATGGATGGCAGAATTAGTGCAGTTCGTAAAGCATTAGACGAAAATGGATTTGTAAAAATTCCAATAATGTCGTACGCAGCAAAATATGCATCAGGATTTTATGGTCCATTCAGAGATGCAGCAGAAAGTGCACCTAAATTTGGTGATAGAGCATCATATCAAATGAATCCCGCAAACAGCGACGAAGCAATGCGTGAAATTGCTTTAGACATTGAAGAAGGAGCTGATATTGTTATGGTTAAACCAGCAATGAGCTATCTTGATGTTGTTTACAGAGCAAAACAAATGTTCAAAATGCCTTTAGCTGTATATAATGTTAGCGGTGAATTTTCGATGGTAAAAGCTGCTGCTGCAAATGGTTGGATTGACGAAAAAAGATTGATGATGGAAATTGTAACATCGTTCAAAAGAGCCGGTGCAGATATTATTATTACATATTTTGCTAAAGACATTGCTAAATTTATAAAAGAAAAACAGAAAAAATAGTTATGTAAACTGTGGTACGGTTTCAAACCGTGCCACAGTTAATCGAAACCGTGCCACAGTTAATCAAAACAAACAAAATGTACTTTGAAAAGGATAACATATATCACGTTTTTAATCGTGGAAATAATAGAGAAAATATTTTCTATAATAACGAAAATTATATCTTTTTCTTAAAAAAAATTCGCAAACATATTTTCCCTTTTTGTGAAATATTGGCATATTGTTTAATGCCTAATCATTTTCATTTTTTAATATTTGCAAATGAAAAAACAACACAAAAAATCATCAAAGCAAATCAAGATCGTAACGTTTTTAGTGAAGGGATAAGAATAATTTTAAGTACCTATTCTCAAGCAATTAACAAACAAGAGAAACGAGTTGGTTCTTTATTTACTCAAAATACAGAAGCAAAACTATTAGCTAACGTTTTAAATCGCACAAATAAAATGGATTATGTTTTTAATTGCTTTCAATACATACATCAAAATCCTATTCGCAATGGATTAGTAAAAAAAATGGAAGATTGGCAATATTCATCTTTTGTTGATTATTGTGGTTTTAGGAATGGGTCTTTGTGTAATCAAAAATTAGCTTATGAATTAATTAATTTTGATAAAGAAAATTTTTATAATCAATCGTATATTGCCATTGTAGAACAAAAATTAAAATATATTTGGTCTTAACTATGACACGGTTAAAAACCGAAACATAGTTTAGTCAAAAAAATTATTATTAAATGAAAATAGAAAAAAGCAAAACTGAATTTGAACGTGCATGCAAAGTAATTTCTGGTGGTGTAAATTCCCCGGTTAGAGCATTTAAAAGCGTTAAAGGAACTCCACTTTTTATTAAAAAAGCGAATGGTTCAAAAATTGAAGATATTGATGGAAATGTTTTCATTGATTTTGTTGCCTCGTGGGGACCAATGATTTTAGGACATACTCATCCAATTATTGTTAATGCAATTACCGATGCTTTAAAACGTGGAACAAGTTATGGTGCACCTACAATTATTGAAACCGAAATGGCAGAGCAAATTTGCAAAATGGTTCCTTCAGTCGAGAAAGTTAGAATGGTAAATTCAGGAACAGAAGCTACAATGAGCGCTATTCGGCTTGCAAGAGGTTATACAAAGAAAGATAAAATCATAAAATTTGCAGGTTGTTATCATGGACATGGCGATAGTTTTTTAATTAAAGCTGGTTCGGGAGCAATAACTTTAGGTTTACCCGATAGTCCTGGAGTTACTCAATCAATTGCTAAAGATACTCTTACTGCAAATTATAACGATTTAGAATCCGTCGAAAAACTTTTTATAGAACATAAGAACTCCATTTCTTCAATAATTGTTGAGCCAGTTGCAGGAAATATGGGAGTTGTTAAACCTGCTAAAGGGTTTCTTGAAGGATTAAGAGAAATAACTAAAAAAAATAATGCACTTTTAATTTTTGATGAGGTTATTACTGGTTTTCGTCTTGCAAAAGGTGGGGCACAGGAATATTATAACATTATGCCTGATATTACAACATTGGGCAAAATTATTGGTGGTGGCTTACCTGTTGGCGCTTACGGTGGAAGAAAAGATTTAATGGATATGCTTGCCCCAGTTGGTCCAATTTATCAGGCAGGGACTTTATCAGGAAATCCTCTTGCAATGAATGCCGGGTTAGCAACTTTAAAATATTTGGACTCGACTCCTGATTTTTACAAAAAACTTAATGATAAAGCTGAAAAAGTCGAAAAGGCATTTATTGATAATCTAAAAAAAACTAATGTAAAAGGTGTTGTAAACCGCGTTGGCTCTATGATGACATTATTTTTTAATGATTTAAACAAGCTCGAATCAATTGAACAAATAATGACTTCTGATAAAGATAAATATGCTAAATTTTTCCATTTATCGTTAGAAGCTGGAATTTATCTTGCTCCATCACAATTCGAAAGTATGTTTATTTCAGAAGCTCATTCAAACGAAGATTTAGAAAAATTAATAAAAGCAAATTTAAAAGCACTTGAACAATTATAATAAAAAAAGTCACACAATAGTCAAACATAGTCATTCAATAGTAAATTACTGTAAACAACAACAGTATGTCCATGTATGACAATTGAATAACAACTGTATGACCATGAACTATAAACATTTCTTAACAATGAACATTTTTTGAACAATAAATTATTTTAAATGTCAATATTTTTAGATACAATAAAAGGAAAAAAGTGTAGTCGTCCTCCGATTTGGTTTATGCGTCAGGCAGGAAGAGTGTTGCCATCTTATCTTAAATTACGCGAAAATTACAGTTTTAGTCAGTTAATGCTCGAACCTAAACTTGCAGCAAAAGTAACTTTATTGCCGGTTTACGATTTAGGTGTTGATGCAGCAATTTTATTTTCTGATATTTTGGTTGTACCTCAAGCTATGGGTTTAAAAGTTGAGTTTACAGCTCAAGGTCCTCGTTTCGAAAAACCCTTAAAGGATATTGCAAATCCTATGGATGTTCTTAAAATTGACCTTTCATTTTTTGATTACATAATGGATGCAATTAAAATTGTAAACAAAACTAAACCTGATGATATACCTTTGATTGGTTTTTGTGGAGCACCTTTGACTGTACTTTGTTATATGATTCAGGGATTAAGCTCAAATCACGAATTTCCTGATGCAACAAAATTTATTTTTGAAAAACCGGAACTTACAAAAAAGCTTGTAACTAAAATTGTTGAAGTGTCAAAACATTATGCACTAAAACAAATTGAAGCCGGTGTGCAAGCGTTTCAGTTGTTCGAAACTCACGCTGGTTTGATACCTTATCATATTTATAAAAATGTATTTTTGTATGCAGTCAGAGAAATAGGAAATGCAGTACGTGCAACGGGTACGCCTTTTATTTATTTTCCAAAAGGAATAGGAAATGGCGTAAAAGATATGACTACTGATATTGCCGATGTTGTTAGTATTGACTGGCAAAATTCTATTTCTATTGTCAGAAAACAAGTGGGAAACGACTTGGGTTTGCAGGGAAATCTTGACCCAAGAATGCTTCTGGCAAATAAGAATACTCTTAAAAATGAACTTGAAAGTTATCTTTCGTTTGGTTCTAAAGAATCGAAATGGATTTTTAATTTAGGTCATGGAGTATTACCAAATACACCTTTTGAAAGTGCAAAATTTGTAGTTGATTGGGTAAAATCTATAAACTGGAATAGACAATAATTTAATAAATCACAACTTGTAACTTATGTTATGCAAAAAAATAATTATACCACGATCCGAAAAAGTAGCCACGAATTGCACGAATTTGCATGAAAGCATTAATGATAATTCGTGAACTTAGCGAAGCGATTTCACGAACACCAATAAAATAAAAAAAATGCGAGTAAATTAGTGGCAAAAACTTCTGCTTAACATCTGATAATAACTTATAAAATGGTAAACAAAAAACAAATAATTTTAAAATATAACCGTCCCGGACCAAGATATACAAGTTACCCGCCTGCTAATTTTTTTAAAAGCGAATTCAACAACAATAATTTTATTACTCAAATAGAAGAATCGAATAATGTTGGGCAAAAAAATATTTCTATATACATTCATATTCCTTTTTGCTCGCAACGTTGTCATTTTTGCGGTTGTAACACTACACTTTTCGAAAACGAAACATTAGTTTCAAAATATGTTGATTGTTTAATTAAAGAAATACATTCTGTAACAAAGCACATTAACACACAAGCTCGGGAAGTTACGCAAATTCATTGGGGTGGAGGCACACCAAACTCTATTCAACATAAACATATCGAAAGAGTTATGAATGAATTGAAAACTCTTTTTAAAATTAAAAATAATGCTGAAATTGCAATTGAGTGTAACCCTGCATATATAGACAATGACCAAATTCTCTTTTTAAGAAAAATGGGGTTTAACAGAATTAGTATTGGTATTCAGGATTTTAATACAAAAATATTAGACTGCGTAAATCGTCTGCGCTCAAAACTGCCTCACAATGAACTAATTAAAATGGTACGAGAAGCAGGTTTTACAGGCGTAAACTACGATTTTATTTATGGGCTACCAGGTCAAACTGTCGAAAGTTTTAACGAAACTATTAAACAAGCAATTGAATTATCGCCCGACCGCCTTGTTACTTTTTCTTATGCACACGTGCCTTGGGCAACAATGAGCCAGCAAAAAAATCTTGAAAAAATAGGGTTGCCTTCACCCGAAGAAAAACTTTCGATGTTTTTATCGTCAATGGATTTAATTGTACAAAGTGGTTATATTCAAATTGGATTAGACCATTATGCAAAACCAAACGATGATTTATCGAAAGCATTGCTCAATAAAAGATTACATCGTAATTTTCAGGGGTATTGCACAAAAGAAACTACAGGTCAGGTTTATGGTTTTGGTTCTTCGTCAATTTCGCAACTGTGGGGCGGGTTTAGCCAAAACGAAAAAACGCTAATAAAATATATCGAAAGAATTGAAAACGAAGAATTAGCTGTTGAACGTGGATATTCGCTAAGTTTTAACGAACAAGTTTGCAAAGAAGTTATTGACGAAATAATGTGCAATGGTGTTTTAAACTTCGATGAGGTTGGAAATATTTTTTTAATTTCTGCTTTAAAAGTTAAAGAAATAATTTGTTATAATAACGAGAAGTTTAAAGAATTTGTTGATGATAATCTGTTAGAAATAACAAATAACAAATTAATTGTAAGTAAATCAGGAATGTTGGTTGTGAGAAATATTGCAATGGCTTTAGACCCGCAGTTAAATACAGAAGGCGATAAATATTCGAAAACAATTTAAATTTCTTTTATCATTCTGAATGATAAGTGAAGAACTTATCGAAGCGATCTCACGAACACATTGAAAACTTGTAGTGAGCATGTCGAACTATAAAATTAAAATGTGAGTAATCTTTTTAAATTATTGAAAAATAGATGTTTCGACTTCGCTCAACATGACAAAAAAATGCAAATCAATTAAAGACATATTAGAAAAAATAACTAATATTGAACATCGAATAATGATTTTAAAATCGAAAAATAAAAATCCTAAACCTGTGGTGTGCGAAGCCGAACTATCATAATTCCTTAATCCTAAAATCAAAGAAATGAAGGGCGTTTTATTAATTAACATGGGTGTTCCCGAATCAGAGGGTGAAGTAAAGCATTTTTTACGTTTAATCTTTCTTGATAAGCATATTATTCCTGCTCCATATTTTATTAGAAATATATTATCGCTATATATAAGTAAAACTCGTTACAAAAAGTCGTGGGCTCGTTACGTTCAAATTGGAGGAACTCCTTTAAAAAGAAACACTTTAGAATTAGCTAACGCTTTACAAAATAAAATTGGAAATAATTATTTGGTTAAGGTTGCATATTCTTATTCAGACCCATATATACAGAATGTTATTAAAGAATATTATAACAATGGGATTTGTGATGTGATTGTTATTCCTCTTTATCCGCAATACAGCATTACTACGACAGAAAGTGTAATATATGCTCTTGAAAAAATTAAAACACAATATCAAAATATAACAATACGCACAATTAATGAATTTTACTCAAATAAATTATTTGTTGAATATTGGAAAGAATTAATAACAAATCACATTAAAATAAATAATTTATCAAATCCATTTTTACTTTATAGTGCACACTCTATACCTACATCCTTTATAAAAAAAGGCGATACATATCAAAAAGCAATTGAAGGAACGGCGAAATTAATTTCAAAAGCTTGCGAATTAAATTATTCCGTTTCGTATCAATCGCAAATGAATGAAAAGACTTGGCTTGGACCAAGCACCCAATCACAATTAAACTATTTAAAAAATAATAAAATAAAAGAGGTTGTAATTATTCCAATAAGCTTTGTTTGCGAAAATTTAGAAACAAAATACGATTTGGATATACAAATAGTTCCTCAATTTAATCCGTTAGTTATCGGATCAAAAGATTTTAATGTTTCGAGAGTTGAAATACCTGCCGTTAATGAGAAATTTGTTGAAATGCTGATAAGTTTTTTATAAATAATTTTTATTTACCGTCATTGCGAGGCACGAAGCAATCCGTTTCAATATGCAGATTGCTTCGGTATAAACCTCGCAATTGCGACCGTGGGAAACGAAGCAGGAAGCAATCTCTGATATGTCAGATTGCTTCGGACTCTCTTCTCATGACGATTCTGATTGTAATTCTTTTTTTTGTATATTTGTAAAAAAATACAGCATTATGAAGACAATTTGTTCTAATGTGTACAAAAAATTCTGCGATTACGATAAAACCGAGTACAACAAAAGAAAGTTCTTTAAATGCTTCGGTTTTGATACAACATTTGAAACAGATAAAAACTATGAAGCCCGATGAACAGTGAAGAAAAACACATACGCAACCTAAAGATTGTTGCACTGGCAAAAGAAGGCCGTTTCTTTGAAGATATTGCTGAAATATTCAATTTAACAGGTAGAGAAGTGCGGGTTATTTTAAGAAACTGCTGTGATAATTACCATGAATTAATAAAAGAAATTAAGAAGGCGGAAAAAGAAAAATTTATCAAGACCTGTCTGCTAAAAGTCGAAGAATTTGCCCGCCAGTCGGGGCGGACTCCTAAGTTAATAGAACTCAGGGAGTTTCTGCAAACAAATGATATGTTTGTTTTACAGTCCTGCCAAAAACATGTATTGCAGCTTGGGTTCAAATTTTTAAATAAGCATACTAAAGAAGAATTATTGAACTATCTCAGGAAGATGTCAGCGGAGCTTGGCTGGACGCCAAGAAAAAAAGATATTGCTGCCGCAAAAAAAATAAGCTACTCAATCTATTTTAGATTTTTCGGAAGCCTGCGAAAAGCCCAGGAAGCAGCAGGACTTGTCCCCAATAAATCGGGCGTATCTGTAACCACGCCGCGAAAACACAATCCCAAATATTCCGATGAACAGTTAATTAACCATCTGCGGGAGCTGGCATCACAACTCGGCAGGATACCTATGGCTAAAGAAGTAAATGCCTCCGGAAAAGTAACTGGTGAGACCTACCGTAACCGCTTCGGCAGTTTTTCGAAAGCCTTGAAAGCAGCAGGACTTGACCCCAATAAAGTGAGCGTATCTGTAACCCCGCTGCAACAACGCAATCCCAAATATTCTGATGAACAATTAATTAACAATCTGCGGAAGCTGGCATCGCAACTCGGCAGGATACCTATGTCTAAAGAAGTAAATGCCCCCGGGAAAGGAACTCGTCAAACCTACTATAACCGCTTCGGCAGTTTTTCTAAAGCCTTGGAAGCAGCAGGGCTTAACAGTGAAAAGTGAAAAATATCCCCCTGCCAGAGTGATTAACCAGTACTTGTAGAAAAAATTATGGAGTCACGAGCCAGCCCATGAGGCTAATATATGCAAAATGTAACTAACTTGTGAAAAAAAGGTGTAGTGCGAAAACTGATTTGTTATGTATCAGATTTTAAGAAAGATAGCCTTCTGGGGTGTCAAACCCAAGAAAAAATACTCACATCTTTACTAAAAATATTTTTAATGTTCAGATTTAAGGAATTAATTTTATCATCCGAAGAAAAACTTACTTTTAAATTACATTTAATTTATTCAATTATTGAAGGAATAATTCTGGGAGTGCTGGCTTTGAACGAATTTGTGTTTGTAAAAAGTTTAAAGGGCAGCGATTTTCAGTTAAGCATTTTAATTCAAATTAGCGCTATTGTTTTAGTTTTCACTATTTTTTTTAACGAATATCTTAAGAAGGTTAGAAGCAAAAAGAAATTATTGCAATATGTTGCTTTAGCTACAAGATTGCCATTGATTTTACTTATATTTTTTCCACATACCGAAGCTGAAACAATTGCAAACTCATATTACCACTGGGCATTTCTTGTGATTTTTCTTATTTATTTTTTTGCACAACCAATTATTTATCCTACTATTAACTTATTTCTTAAAAACATATTTTCGCATGATAATTTTGGGAAACTTTATAGTATTTCAACATCAATAAATAAAATTGTAATGATGGTTGTAACATTTTTATACGGATTATTACTTGATTATGACCATTATTCCTTTATTTATGTGTTCCCGATAATTGGAGTTTTAGGTATTGTTTCAGTGTATCTTTTATCGTTGATAAAATATGAAGAAACTGAATTTCCTGCCGAGTATCTTAATGTTTTTAAATCAATTAAAAAGTCTTTTAGAGATATGAAAAACATTATTCGTAACAATGTTCCATATAAACACTTCGAATGGGCTTTTATGTATTATGGTTTTGCCTTTTTGGGAACAGTTAGTATAATAACAATTTTTTACGAATCGGAATTGCATTTGAATTATTCGAGTGTAGCTTTTTATAGAAATTCATATAATATAATTGCAATTTTGACACTTCCATTTTTTGGCAGGTTATTGGGAAAAATTGACCCCCGTAGGTTCGGTGTTATAACTTTTTGCTCAATTTTATTTTATTTGTTGTGCTTGTTGTTAACATATTATTTCCCTGTACATTTCGAATTATTAGGGTTGAAACTGTACTTGTTTATGTTGTTTTTTGTTATTTTTCATGGAATATTTGCTGCAACAATGTCGCTGTTATGGAATATTGGTTCCTCATATTTTTGTAAAAACGAAGAAGCTGCTAATTATCACGCAATACATTTAACACTAACAGGTTACAGGTCATTATTTGCACCATTTTTAGGAATTGTTTTTTACCACTGGCTTGGCTATGTCGGTGCTTTTTTAATTGGAATTGGACTTGTTGCTGTTGCTATCTCTATTATGATTTGGTCTGAAAAAAAATACAAAGTTTAAAACTCTCAACTCGAAACAGTAAACTTTTTTAAACAATGAACAGTGAACCTTCTTAAACTATAAACATAGAACAATGAACTTTTTTATAACCCTCTTTGCCACTCAGCCCTGAGCCCTGCCAATTTTGGATTTTTAATTGCGAAATCAATTTTATTTAAAAATAGCTCTTTGTCTCGATTAAGTATTCCGTTTAATACAAGATAATTAGAAGCGTGGTTACTTCTGAAAATTGTGTTTTCGAGTTGAATGTTATTTATGAAAACTTCCATTTCTTTTAGTAAATCGGGAATAGCCATGGAAATATATTCTCCTATAAATTTTAGCTTATAATGTTCTATCCCATAAGGAAAACTTAAAACAAGCACAGATGCAAATTCAGGTTGAATTGCATTTAAAATTTTAGCTGAGTTTATTGCATGTTGTTCCGAATACTTTAATCCACCTACTCCTTCGAGAATAATAACCGATAGTTTTATACCTGCTTCTTTTGCTTTTAAAAGCCCTTCAACTGTTGAATTGTAAGTTTCTCCTTTGTTTATATATTTTAGCACTTCATCATCGCCCGACTCAATTCCCACGTATATCATTTTCAGACCTGATTCTTGTAACAATTTTAATTCTTCCGGAGTCTTTGAAATAATGTCGCGGGGAAGTGCATAAGTTGTTACTCTTCGTACTTTTGGAAAAGTTTTTGAAATTTTATCTAAAATTCTTTTAAGTTTTTCAGTAGAAAGAACCATTGGATTTCCATCTGCAAGAAAGATTTTTCTAATACCTGGTATTAATTCTGAAACTTCTTCAATTTCTTTAAAAATATCTTCTTCTTTTTTTACGCTAAACTTTTTTGTTGAATACATTTCGCAAAACGAGCATTTATTCCAAGTACACCCATTTGTAATTTGCAAAATTAGTGAATCTGCTTCGCTGGGCGGACGAAACAGTGGCTCACTGTATTCTATTGGAAAAAGTTTATTAAACATATTTTTGTTTTTACAAAGTAAATTATTAAACTTAAATAATTATTAATTTAATACGTTATTTTTTTGTATATTTGTATTTAATTCACAATTAATAAATGAAAATTTTATTTTTCATAATATCATTTTTACTTTTTCCATTTGTTAATATCGCACAACAATATGGTAACGAGTGGATTAATTATAATCAAACTTATTTTAAAATTCCAATTACGCAAGAGGGCATTTATCGTATTTCTAAACAAGCTCTTGAAAACTCTGGTTTTGACCTTGGTGGAATTGATACACGTAACATTCAACTTTTTTATCGCGGTAAGGAACAATATATTTATTTATTTGGCGAAACTAATGGAACTTTAGCTGCTAATGGTTATATTGAGTTTTATGCAAAAGGTAACGATGGTTGGTTAGATTCTCTTTTATTTGAACCCATAACTGATATCACAAATCCATATTACAGTTTATATACCGATACTGCATATTATTATTTAACTTCTAACAATTTGCTTTCAGGTAACAAAAGAGTTACAGTAGAAACAGATACTGATTTTACAAATCCCACATATCAAACAGTTCCTAATTGTGTAGTTGATGTGTTAGAACAAAATCCACAATATTATTACGGAGCCGAAAATGGTCCACGATATTTAAAAGGTGAAGGTTGGTTCGATACTTATTTTGGAATTGACAACATTAATAATTCTACAATACATTCAACAACCAAATTATTAAACACTCCCGGGCATTTAACAGGAATAACACCTTCCTCATTAAGTATTTCAGTTGCCTCAAATTCACATTATGGTCATCACTTAAATGTTACATTAAATTCTACACAAATTTTTGATACTACTTTTTACGGCTTAACTTCTGTAAAAAAAACATATATAACCACATCTAGTCTTTCTCCAACAACAAGTATCACTTTTAGCTGTATAAATGACCTGAATGTATCTACTGATTATATTGAAATTGCATACATTACCCTTACATATGCAAGAGATTTTGCATTTAATGGATTATATGCACAGAATTTTAGAATAAAAGATAGTTATGGCAGCAAAACCTTACTTCAAATCGAACAATTTTTAAGTACTAATGCAGTTTTATGGGATTTAACAAATCACAAAAGAATTCCAGTTGTTTATCAAAATTCTAAATTAAATGCAATAGTTCCTAATAGTGGCAACGAAAAAGAATGTTATATTATTTCTGAAGATTCTGTTAAATATATTCCAAAGTTAAAAAAAAAGAATTTTGTAAATTATTTACCAACCGTAATTAATACAACAGATTATGTTATTATAACAAATAATTTGTTATGGACAGGTGCCACCGCATATAAAGATTATAGAAATTTAAACAACAAGTATAGTGCATATTGTTATGATGTTGAACAGTTGTACGACCAGTTTTCTTATGGTATAAAAAAACATCCGCTTGCAATTAAAAATTTTCTAAAATATATTTCAACACCTTCAAATTCTAACGATTCTTTAATTAAATATGTTTTTTTAATTGGCAAAGGAATTCATTCCGGAACATGGTCATATTGGGAAAGTTTTAGAAAAAATACAGCAAATTTTGAAGTTTGTCTTGTTCCTTCCTATGGTAATCCTTCATCTGATAATATGTTAACAACTAAAATATTAACTAATAACAACACTAACGAAATCCCTATTGGAAGAATAGCCGCAACAAATAATAATGAAGTAGGAGTTTATTTATCAAAAGTAATTGAACATGAAAATGACAGTGCCGCCGAATGGATGAAGCGTGTTATTCATTTTGGCGGTGGTTCAACTACCGAGCAGCAAAATACTTTTGCGGGATACTTAAGTGATTATGAAGCAATAATTTCTGATACTTTATTTGGAGGAAATGTAAATACTTTTTTGAAAACAACGAGTTTGCCTATTCAAATTACAGTTGCCGATACTGTTCGAAATTTAATCAATGACGGCACATCTTTAATCACATTCTTTGGACATGGCTATACCGGTGGCTTCGACCAGAATATTGAAGAACCCGATGTTTATAATAATATTTATAAAAATCCATTGCTAATAGCTAATTCATGCTTAACCGGCGATATATTTTTACCTGCTCCAAAAAAAATTAGCGAAAGATGGATATTTGAACCTCAAAAGGGTGCTATCGCATTTCTCGCAACAGTTGATTTGGGCTATGCAAACTTATTAAATATATTTACCCAAGAGTTGTACAAACAATTTGCTTATAAAAATTATATGCAGTCAATTGGTAAATGTATCCGCGATGGAAATATAACATTGTTCAATAACTTTGGTAATTCTATACTAAACACATGTCTTGAGTTTACGTTGCACGGCGACCCTGCTGTTGCTTTAAAAACATTCTATTTGCCCGATTTAACAATTAACAATAGTTCTATAAGCTCAGTTCCTCAAATTGTTACATCCGAAAGCGATTCGTTTTATGTTAAAACAATAGTTACAAATATTGGAAAAGCTTTCGTTGATACTTTTGCATTAAATATTACACGAACATATCCCGATGGTACTACCGAAAATTATATAGATTTTGTTTACGGTTGTTATTATAAAGATACTGTACTTACAAAAATTCCGGTAAATTATTTAAAAGGTTCAGGAGTTAATAATTTTTGTGTAAAAGTTGATGCCTTTGATTCTATCCCTGAATTAAGCGAAACCAATAACTATGCATGCACAAATATAACAATTCGCTCAAACGACCTGTTCCCAATTTATCCTTATGAATATGCAATTTTTCCGAATAATACAGTAACATTAAAAGCATCAACAAGTTATCCTTTTGTTGGTTTGCAAACTTATATTTTCGAAATTGATACAACTGACCTTTTTACATATCCTGATAGTGGAACTGTTACTCAAATTGGAGGCGTTGTTGAATGGCAACCACCTATTGTTTTAACAGATAGCACAGTTTGTTTTTGGCGAGTTAGTGCTGTTCCACAGGGCAGCCAGCCTAATGCATGGAAAGAAAGTTCGTTTATTTATATCCCCGGAAAAACCGGCTGGTCGCAGGCACATTTTTTTCAGTACAAAAAAGATGGTTTTCAATCAATAGATTATAACCGCCCAAACAGAACATTTGATTTTGTAAATGCTCCTAAACAACTTCGCGTACATGATATTGGTTCAGCAAATAATGATGTTGAATATAACGAAATCAGTTATTTTATTGGTGCTCTATACAACCATACTTCGTGTGGACCAGGATACGCTGTGTTAGCCGTTGTAATTGACCCAACTACATTAATTCCTTGGAAATCTACTGAACATGGAGATTTGGGACATATAAATAACCCATGTCCTACACACGGTGGTCCCAATAATTATTTTGTTTTTCCTGCTGATACTTCTCACCTCGAAAAGCTTGCGACCTTTATTTATAACGTGCCTGATAGTTTTTATTTTTTTATTTATACTTTCAGAAGTGGTAACCTTCAACTGTGGCCCCAAGTTGCATATCAGGCATTCGAAAGTTTAAGTTCATCACCTTTGGATTTGGGAACTATTGGTAACAATATTCCTTATGTGTTTTTCTGCAAAAAAGGTAATGGAGCGTCTGCTGTAGAAACTTATGGTGCAACTCCCGATGATACTGTTGATTTTAAAATTGATTTGCCTACAAATTTTACTTCCGGAAAAGTTAGTTCAACATTAATTGGACCTGCAAGAGCATGGCAAACATTACACTGGCTGCAATATCCTTTGGAAAATCCAACCGATGATAGTGTTCATGTTGAAGTAAAAGCATATAAACAAAATAATGACAGTGTTTCGGCAATTCCATTTTTATTGCCTCCGCAATACGATATTTACGATTTGTATAATTATGTTGATGTAGCAACATATCCTTATTTGCGATTTAATCTTTTAACAAAAGACGAAACATTAAAAACCCCGTCGCAACTCAAACGCTGGCAGATTACTTATGACGAGGCACCTGAAACTGCAATTAATCCAAAGAAGGGTTATTGGTTTGTAAATGATACTTTACAGGAAGGTGAAATTATGACATTTTCTGTTGCAACCGAAAACGTTAGTAGGTACGATATGGATAGTTTGTTGGTTAAATATTGGGTGCAGAATAGAAATAACCAGATAATTAATTTACCAGATGGTTACCGCAAATTACGCAAACATCCTTCCGGTGATGTTCTTATTGATACTATAACATTTAACACAACAGGATATGCAGGTTTAAATCATATATGGTACGAAGTTAATACTGTTGACACTAATACTGGCAAATATGCTCAATTGGAGCAATATCATTTTAATAATATTGCCGAAAAACCATTTTATGTTTCATCAGATATTACTAATCCTTTGCTTGATGTTACATTTGATGGAATACATATTTTAAATGGCGATATTGTTTCGGCAAAGCCATACATATTAGTTACTTTAAAAGATGAGAATAAATTTTTGGTATTAAAGGACACATCAAATTTTGGAATATATATAACAAATAAAACAACAGAAATTGAACAAAGAATTTATTTTAAAAATTATACTAATCCCGAATTGCTATGGACACCTGCTCAACTTCCTAAAAATAGTTGTAAAATAGAATATCTTCCTGTATTAGCTGATGGGAAATACCAGTTACGTATTCAGGCAACAGACGTTTCTGATAACGAAAGCGGAGATGTT
Organism: Bacteroidetes bacterium GWA2_32_17; assembly: GCA_001769035.1. GTDB lineage: Bacteria > Bacteroidota > Bacteroidia > Bacteroidales > GWA2-32-17 > GWA2-32-17. The sequence continues at coordinate 2,101 of MENF01000110.1, read as the reverse complement.
GATTATCGTATAGATTTTGAAGTAATTAATAAAGCAACCGTAACAAATGTTTATAATTACCCAAACCCATTTAGTACTTCAACTAAATTTGTGTTTACACTTACAGGTTCCGAAATTCCAGACGATTTTCGTATTCAAATTTTTACAATAACAGGTAAATTTGTTCGTGAAATTGGTTTAGATGAATTAGGAAATGTGCACGTTGGTAATAACATTTCGCAATTTGCATGGAATGGCACCGATATGTATGGCGATAAACTTGCTAATGGAGTTTACTTTTTTAAAGTTATTGCCCGCTTAAACAGCGAAACCATAGAACATCGTGCAACAGATGCTGATAAGTTTTTTAAACAGGGAGTTGGCAAAATGTATATTTTGAGGTAATAATAAAAGCACATCTGAAATCTCAAACAACAAATGACAAGTAATTTACAAAATTCAACTTTCAAACCTAAATTGGTATTTCAGTCATTGAATTTTTTCAGAGGTTTTCTTAATTATACTTTAAAAGGGAATAATTTGTTGTTACCTTTTTGACTCCCCTCCTTCGGAGAGGGGTTGGGGGTGAGGTTTTAAAAAAAATAAAAAACTCAAATTATGACCATCTAAAGTATAAAAACCTAAAAAAATATAATATATATGGATGCAGAACCAAAAATTTCAATTGTAATACCTTTATTTAATGAAATAGGTGTATTTACTACACTAATACAACAATTAGATGTTATATCTACAAAATCAACAACATCCATAGAAATAGTGCTTGTTGATGATGGAAGTATTGATGGAACATCATTACTTGTAATTGACCAGGCATTAAAAGACAGCAAATATCAAGCTGTTATTTTATCAAGGAATTTTGGGCATCAAACAGCTATATCAGCAGGATTAAAATGTGCCAGAGCATCAGATGCAATTATGATTTTAGATGCAGATTTACAAGACCCTCCTGAATTACTTTTTGATTTTTATGAAAAAATCAAAAACGGATTTGATGTTGTTTACGGAATAAGAAAAAAAAGAAAAGATATGTTTTTAAAAGTATTATCATATAATCTTTTTTATAGGATTTTAAAAAGAACGTCATACATAAGTATTCCTATTGATTCCGGTGATTTTTGTATGATGAGCCGTAGAGTTGTTAATATAATAAATATCATGCCTGAACAAAGTCGTTTTATTCGTGGTTTACGCAGTTGGGTTGGATTTAAGCAAGTGGGCGTTGAGTACGAAAGAAGACAAAGATATGCCGGTAAAAGTAATTATTCCTTTAGTAAATTGTTACAACTTGCCTTCGACGGGTTATTTAACTTTAGTTACTTTCCGGTTAAAGCAATGACTTCATTGGGTTTTATTTCAATATTAACTTCTCTTTTTTATTTTATTTATGTACTTTATATAAAAATATTTATTGGTGATATGCCCAGTGGTTTTACTGCCACAATTTTTTTAATTATTCTTTTTGGAGGAATTCAATTAATTTCTTTAGGAATATTAGGAGAATATATAATGAGAATCTTTTTTCAATCTAAAGAAAGACCTTTGTATATTATTGATAAAATGATATTAAATAAGGAAATACAAACTATAAATTATGGTAAATGTTCAAAGTGACAGAAGCAATGTTTCAATGGCAAGTGACTGGCACCAATTCGCTAAAGAAAATCATTTTTGGTTTCAATGGCGTTTTAAAACGCTTCTGAAATTGAATGTCTTACCTGTTTCAAAACAAAATATTTTTGAAATCGGATGTGGAACCGGTGTATTTCTGAACCAACTTAAAAGCAAATTTAATTATTCCATTTTAGGTTGTGAATTAGAACGAAACACTTATGAAATCGGAGTTAAAAATATTGGCAAAGAACATATTATTTTTTATAATATTTTTGACAATAACCCGAATTTATTAGCCTCGTTTGATATTGTATTTCTAATGGATGTTATTGAGCATATTGAAAACGACAGGGATTTTATTAAAAAAGCTATTCAATATTTAAAGCATAATGGATTAATTATAATTAATGTCCCGGCTCACAATGCACTATTTAGTAAATATGATAGTATTGCTGGTCATTACCGCCGCTATAATAAAAAAGAAATA
>MENF01000109.1 GCA_001769035.1 Bacteroidetes bacterium GWA2_32_17 | reverse complement strand
GATTTTATTTTAATCTGTGACGTCTGCGTAATCTGTGGCAAATATTTGTTTATGAACTCTTTGAACCGGCTGAGTAGTTACCTAATTTCTATCTTCTAACCTCTAACTTTTTATATTATCTTTGCTTTAAATATTTTTAATTATGGAAATTAATCGCTTTGTGCTTATTATACTAGACGGGTGGGGAATTGGCGATAAATCTCATTCCGATGCAATTTATACAGCAAATACTCCTAACCTTGATAAATTAAATTCCGAATATCCACATTCGCAACTTTTAACATGTGGCGAAGATGTTGGTTTACCCGATGGTCAAATGGGAAACTCCGAAGTCGGGCATTTGAATATAGGTGCCGGAAGGGTTGTTTATCAGGAATTAGTTAGAATAAATAAAGCAATAAGAGAAAAAACTATTGATTGTAACAAAGTGCTAATAAAAGCATTTAATTTAGCAAACCAAAGAAATTCAAATTTACATTTAATTGGTTTAGTAAGCGATGGAGGCGTTCATTCGCATATTAATCATTTAGTTAGATTATGTGAAATTGCAACCGAAAACAATGTGAAAAATGTTTTTATTCATGCACTTACCGATGGCAGAGATACCGACCCGCATAGCGGAATAGAATTTATTAAAGAATTGCAGGAAAAAACAATGAACACAACAGCTAAAATTGCATCATTAATTGGACGTTATTACACAATGGACCGCGATAAACGCTGGGAACGTATTAAAGTAGGTTACGATTTACTTACAAAAGGTATTGGGAAAAAATCAACAAATATTATTAATTCAATTCACGAATCATATAATGATGGAGTTACTGACGAGTTTATAAAGCCAATTGTTATGGTTGATGAAAACAAAACCCCTGTTGGATTGGTGAAGCCAAATGATGTTTTTTTGTGTTTTAATTTCAGATCCGACCGGCTTCGTGAAATAACAACCATACTAAGTCAAAAAAACATGCCCGAAAATGGAATGAAAACTATTCCTTTGGAATATTTTACTATGACCAGATACGATGAGTCTTTTAAAAATATTAATATACTTTTTGATGCCGATAATGTTGAAAATACTATTGGCGAAACAATTTCAAAACTTGGGCTGCACCAGCTCAGAATTGCCGAAACAGAAAAATATCCGCACGTTACTTTCTTTTTTTCGGGAGGACGCGAAGATGTTTTCGAAAACGAAAAACGAATTATGATTCCTTCGCCAAAAGTAGCCACTTACGACCTCCAACCCGAAATGAGTGCCCCTGTTGTTTGCGATGCTGTTATTTCTGAACTAAATAAAAAAGAACACGATTTCATTTGCCTGAATTTTGCTAATGGCGATATGGTAGGGCATACAGGCGTTTACGAATCTATTCTGAAAGCTGTTGAAACAATTGACAATTGTGTTTTCGAAGTTGTTAAAACTGCTGTTGCCAATAATTATGAATTGTTAATAATTGCCGACCATGGCAATGCCGATTATGCTGTTAACGCTGATGGAACACCAAATACTGCACATTCGCTAAACCCGGTTCCTTGTTTATTGATATCGAAAAGATATAACAAAGTAGAAAATGGAATATTAGCCGATGTGGCACCTACAATTTTAAAAATGATGGGAATACAAACTCCTGAAGAAATGACAGGAAGACCACTTGTATGATACAAATTGATGATAAAATAGTAAGTTCAGATATTTTTGAAAAAATGTTTTTATGCAACATAATTGCTTGCAAAGGTTCGTGTTGTGTTGCAGGAGATTCGGGAGCACCAATAGAACCCGATGAAATATTGGCAATTAAAGAAGCGTTGCCTTCAATATATTGCCTTTTGTCGGAACAATCTATACAAACAATCGAAAAAAATGGAGTAGCTGCAATTGATAGTGATGGCGACCTTGTTACTGTATTAAACAATGATAAGGAGTGTGCTTTTGTTATTTTTGAAAATGGCATTGCTGCATGTGCTATCGAAAAAAGTTTTGAGAAAGGAAAATGCAAAATTCCAAAACCTGTTTCGTGTCACCTTTATCCAATCCGATTAAAAAAATATTCAACATTTACAACTGTAAATTACGACCAATGGGATATTTGCAAACACGCAATTGAGAATGGTAAAAATAGTGGAGTACCAATTTATAAATTTGCAAAAAATGCTTTAATCAGAAAGTTCGGCAAAAAATGGTACGATGAGCTTTGTGTTGCAGCAAATTATGTTTTAAACGAAATTATGTTAAATGATAACATCTTGTAAAATATTACTTTTTGTAAGTTTATTGTCAATATTTTTTTCTTTTATTTCCCATGCGCAGGAAAATAAATACGAAGAAATAATTATTAAAAACAAAATATACAAACCAGGCAGCGGATGGTTAAAATTTGGAGAAGGATTTGGGTATAATACATCATTAAAATCTAATGAAATTAATACTGTCATCTCATTTTCATTCAGAATTAAAAACAATTATTTTCAAATTGGATACCATGTATCAGGTGATAAATTTTTAAGTCAAAAAACGTTTCAAAAGTTGAATAATTTGTATGTTGCTACGGGATTGAGAAAAGAATCTGATAAATATAATATTTCGCTATTTGCGGGACCTGCATATTCTTATGGTGGGTATTACTTTGATACCGATAGTTTGGGCAATAAAAGATATAAAGGATTTACCGAAATTGGATTTTTAGCAATAGCCGATTATACTTTTAAAATATTTTACGATTTAGGGTTTGGATTATCGCTTTATGGTAGTGTTAATAAAAATTATAATGTTGTAGGCATTCAGGCACATTTTTATTTTTCGGGTGCCTTTAAAGGTGAAATAAAATAAAACATTATGAATAATATTAATGAGTATATTGACAATAACCGTCAACGATTTTTAGACGAACTTTTTGGATTAATTCAAATTCCATCAATAAGTTCATTGTCGGAAAATAAGCCCGAAATGATTCGTGCTGCTGAATACTGGAAAAGTTTAATAAATAACGCAGGTGCCGATAGGGTAGTGGTTATGCAATCTGCTGGTAATCCAGTTGTGTATAGCGAAAAAATAATTGATGTAAATCTTCCAACTGTGTTAGTGTATGGGCATTACGATGTTATGCCAGTCGATCCTATTGAGCTTTGGGAATCGCCTCCTTTTGAGCCAGTTATAAGAGATGGTAAAATTTTTGCTCGTGGTGCCGACGACGATAAAGGTCAGGCTTTTATGCATGCAAAGGCATTTGAGTTCATGGTTTTTACAAACCAAATTCCTTGTAATATAAAATTTATGATTGAGGGTGAAGAGGAAATAGGTTCACCAAGTCTTGAAAAGTTCTGTAACGAAAATAAAGAATTGTTAAAGTGCGATGTTATTTTAGTTTCTGATACTGGAATGATTGCACAAGATATACCTTCGGTAACAGTTGGTTTGCGGGGGTTAGCATATATGGAAGTAGAGTTAACTGGTCCAAATCGTGATTTACATTCTGGTATTTTTGGTGGAGCAGTTGCTAATCCTGCAAATATGTTAACTAAAATAATTGCAAGCTTAACCGACGAAAATAACAAAGTTACAATTCCTGGATTTTATGATGATGTAATTGAATTAACCACTGAAGAAAGAGCCGATATTGCAAGAGTTCCTTTTGATATAACAAAATATAAGGAAGCGTTGAACTTGGTTGATATTTGTGGCGAAAAAGGTTATTCAACAATAGAAAGAACAGGAATTCGTCCCTCATTAGATGTTAATGGAATATGGAGCGGTTATACTGGCGAAGGGGCAAAAACGGTTTTGCCTGCAAAAGCTACAGCAAAAATTTCGATGCGTTTAGTGCCTAATCAGGAGCATCATAAAATAAGTGAATTGTTCGAAAAACATTTAAAGTCTATTGTTCCCGAAGGTGTTAGAATAACTGTAAAAGATTTACACGGTGGGTCGGCTTATGTTGCTCCTACAAATACTCATGCTTATAAATCGGCAAGTAAAGCTTACGAAAAAACATTTGGCAAAACACCTATTCCTACACGAAGTGGTGGCAGTATTCCAGTTATTGCAATGTTCGAAAAAGTTTTAGGTGCAAAATCAATATTAATGGGATTTGGACTTGAATTTGATGCTATACATTCACCAAACGAGAATTTTCCGTTATTTAATTTGTTTAAAGGAATAGAAACAATTCCTTGGTTTTATCATTATTATTGCAAAAAAAATAAAATTTATTAAATGAAATTATATTCTATAAATACAGGAACTTTTAAACTCGATGGCGGTGCAATGTTTGGAGTTGTTCCAAAAACTTTATGGCAAAAAGTTTATCCAGCCGATGAAAATAATCTTTGTAACTGGGCATTACGTTGCCTTTTAATTGAAAACAACGAGCAAAGAATATTAATTGATTGCGGAATAGGCAACAAACAAGATGAAAAGTTCTTAGGTCATTATTATATTAAAAACAATGATGGCTTTGTTCAAACGCTTTTACACACCGGCTTTAAACCTGATGATATTACAGATGTTATTTTAACTCATTTGCACTTCGACCATTGCGGAGGTGCAGTAAAATATAACGAAGAAAAAACTGAATTTGTTCCGACATTTAAAAACGCTACTTATTGGCTCGGAAAACAACAATGGGATTTAGCAAATAATCCTAATTCACGGGAAAAAGCATCATTTTTTAAAGAAAATTTTATTCCCTTATTAGATAATGGTAAGATAAAGTTTATTGAAAAAGATACAGAATTATTTGAAAATGTTTCGGTAAAAATATTTAATGGACACACTGCCGGACAAGTAATTCCATTTGTAAAGTATAATAATAAAACGATAGTTTATATGGCTGATTTAATTCCAACATCGGCACATTTGCCATTGGTATGGGTATTAAGCTATGATACAAACCCTTTGATTTCTCTTTCCGAAAAAGAAATATTTTTAAATGAAGCTGCAGAAAACAACTACATTTTGTTTTTTGAACACGATATTATTAACGAATGTTGTACGGTAAAAAAAACTGACAAGGGTGTAAGGACTGATAAAGCGGGCTTGCTTAATGAATTTTTGTAACTATTAATTATAACTAAAACCAATTAAAAATGAATTGCCAAAAATGTAAAACTGAAAACGAGCAAAATGCATTATTTTGCAAAAACTGTGGTACAAATTTGTACTCAAAACAGGTAAGTAATAATAGCAGGAATAAAACCATGGATATTCTTGTTTTTATTTCAATAACTTATTGGTTTGCTATGGATTTTTTGAATTTAATAATTCGAAATTTTATCAATAATTGGTATGATAGCCCTTTTAAATATTTCCAGATTGGCACTAATTTAATTTATGCTGCAATTCCTGTTCTTATTGCACTATCAATCAGAGTTAAGGGACTTAAAATTCCGGCAATTATTTTTGCTGGTTTAACTTCGTTATATATTTTATATACAAATATTGAATGGCTTAGTAAGATTTTCAAAATAACTTCCCCCAAAAGCACTTTATTAATTGAGGCATAATGAGGCAATTTTATTAACATCACAATATTAATAAAAAAAG
>MENF01000108.1 GCA_001769035.1 Bacteroidetes bacterium GWA2_32_17 | reverse complement strand
GCATGCGAAGTTTTGAAAACCAAGGAGTTTACTATAGTAAATGACTGTTTTCAAAACGAGCATAACGAAAAAATCGGACATTATGGACAGACACTACGTAGCTAAATGTTATTTTTTTAATTTTTGCTATAAACAGTAAGCACCTGGGGTGCTTTTTATAAAAAAAGTGTAAACCCCGTTAGGATATTTTCTATAAAATTCATTCTGTTGTCAACGAGCGTATCCAACGGGGTAAACTACTTTTTAATGTTTATGAAAAATGCCCAAAATTTTATAATTTTTCAATAATTTTTTCAATTACTTTAGGATAAAATTCATATTCGAGTATATGAATTTTTTGTGCCAAACTTTCAGGAGTATCATTTTTTTCTATAGCACATTTTGCCTGAAAAATAATATCGCCATCATCATATTTATTGTTAACATAGTGAATTGTAATTCCCGATTCTGTTTCACCATTTTCTATAATCGTTTTATGTACTTTTTCGCCATACATTCCTTTTCCGCCATATTTTGGTAATAAAGCAGGATGAATATTTATTATTTTCATCTTAAAATTTTCAATAATATTAATAGGCACTAACCATAAAAAGCCAGCTAATACAATAAAATCAATTTTATTATTGTTCAACATTTCCGAAACTTTGCCATTTTGATAAAAATCTTCTTTCGAAAATATTGATACTGGAACATTTAATCTGTTAGCTCTTTCAATTACACCTGCTTTTTGGTTATTTGTAAAAATTATTGATACTATTATATTATTATTAAACTTAAAATGTTTAATAATATTTTCGACATTAGTCCCTGAACCAGAGGCAAATACTGCAATTTTTGTCATTAGTTATAATTTTTTCTTAAATTTATTGTTAATAAAATATCAAAATTTATTATGCTGATTATCAGACATGATAGGAAAATATTTTACAAATTTTGTTATTTTTTTTTGATTTATCGCTATCAAATCCGTTTCTTTGCAGTCTCAAAATTATATTTTTAGTATTAACCAAAAAAAAAATTAATATGTCTGACATTGCTTCAAGAGTTAAAGCAATTATCGTTGACAAACTAGGTGTTGACGAAAAAGAAGTTACAAACGAAGCTAGCTTCACAAACGATTTAGGTGCCGATTCACTCGACACAGTAGAATTAATTATGGAATTCGAAAAAGAATTCAATATTGCAATTCCTGATGACCAGGCTGAAAAAATTGCAACTGTTGGCGATGCAGTTACTTACATCGAAAAAAACGCGAAATAATTAAAAATGTTTTATGGAATTAAAACGGGTAGTAGTTACTGGGTTTGGAACAATTAATCCATTAGGCAATTCTGTATCAGAATATTGGAATGGGCTTGCAAATGGAGTTAGCGGTTGCGAATTAATTACTCGTTTTGACACTTCCAAATTTAAAACAAAGTTTGCCTGCGAAGTAAAAAATTACAACGCAGAAAATTATTTCGACCGCAAAGAAGCCAGAAAATTGGACAAATATGCCCAATTTGCTCTGGTGGCTACTGATGAAGCCATTAAACATTCACAACTCGAATTAGATAAAATAGATCTTGACAGAGCTGGTGTAATTTGGGCTTCTGGCATTGGCGGAATTGACACATTCCTCGAAGAAGTCAGAAATTATGTTAAAGGTGATGGAACTCCACGCTTTAGTCCTTTTTTTATTCCAAAAATGATAGCTAATATTGCGGCTGGTCATATATCTATAAAATATGGATTTCGTGGACCAAACTTTTGCACAGTTTCGGCTTGTGCATCATCTACCAATGCTATTATTGATGCCACAAATTATATTCGACTTGATAAAGCCGATGTAATAATTACAGGTGGTTCGGAATCGGCAATTAATGAAGCCGGAATGGGCGGATTTAATGCCATGATGGCAATTTCAACAAGAAATGACGAGTATAAAACTGCATCGCGTCCATTTTGCCTTACAAGAGATGGATTTGTTATGGGTGAAGGTGCTGGTTCATTAATTCTCGAAGAATACGAACATGCCAAAAAACGTGGTGCAAATATTTATGCCGAAATAGTTGGTTCAGGTCTTTCTGCTGACGCATATCACATTACAGCACCAAATCCAGAAGGCATTGGAGCTAAAAATGTTATGTTATTAGCACTAAAAGAAGCTGGTATTAATACTGCAGATGTTGATTATATTAATGCACATGGAACAGCGACACCTCCTGGCGACATTGCCGAAACAAAAGCCATTGTAAATGCTTTTGGAGAACATGCTTATAAATTAAATATTAGTTCTACAAAATCTATGACAGGTCATTTGCTTGGCGCTGCAGGAGTTGTAGAAGCAATTGCCTCAATTCTTGCAATTATACACCAAACAATTCCTCCAACAATTAATCACCACCAAGTTGATGAAAAAATAGACCCAAAACTAAATTTAACCCTTCACACCGCACAAAAACGTACTGTAAATTATGCTATTAGTAACACATTTGGCTTTGGTGGGCACAATGCCTCTATTCTTCTAAAAAAGTTTGAAAATTAATTGCATGTAACTGTTTATCATAAGATTAAAAATTGTTTTGTAAAAAAATCACCCCTTTTCTTTTACATTCAAAAAACAACTGGTTTTACTCCTAATAATATTGAAATTTACGAATTAGCATTTGTTCATAAATCGGCATCAGTTTATCACGGAAAAGGATTTTCGGTTAATAACGAGCGGCTTGAATTTTTAGGCGATTCAATATTAGATTCAATAGTTGCCGATTATTTGTTCGAGATTTACCCAAACGAAAACGAAGGGTTTTTAACAAATTTGCGTTCACGAATAGTAAACCGACAGTCACTTAACGAATTAGCAGTTAAAATAGGTATTGATAATTACATTAAAGCTCAGGGAGATAAGTCGGGATTGTCGCCATCAATGATGGGAAATGCTTTAGAGGCGTTTATCGGTGCTTCGTTTATTGATAAAGGATATAAGGTTACTAAAAAATTTGTAATTACCAAACTGATAACAAATTATACAAACTTAAAAACACTCTGCAAAACCGATACAAATTATAAAGGTCAAATAATAGATTGGGTGCAAAAAAATAAAAAAGAAATAGAATTTATTAGTGTTGAAGAAGAGGCATACACAAAATCGGGTAAAATATTTATTGCTAAATTATTGATTAATGGTAAAGAAATAAGTTCAGGTAAAGCCGAATGTAAAAAAGATGCAGAGCAACATGCTTCAGAAATTGCTTTAAATATTATTAACCAAAAAAAACTGTAACTACACAGCCACTATTTTTTTTCCACAGATTAACACAATTATTTTTATAATTCAACATGCTCACGACAAGTTTTTAATGGTGTTCTCCGCAAAAGCAGAGCAAACTGATGATATTGTTGTTATAGGAGTTAAAATATAAAATAATTGGGTTTAACATTTACTTTAATTATCTAGTGTCTGTCTATAAAGTCAGTGTCTGATTCATAATGTTCGAGTTTGAGGCATACGAAGTTTTGAAAACCAAGGAGTTTACTGTAGTAAATGACTGTTTTCAAAACGAGTATAACAAAAAAATCGGACATTATGGACAGACACTATCTAATCAACTATTATTTTAATAATATAAGATTTATTCTCTGCGTTTATTTCTAAAAAATATAAACCTTTGGGAAATGATGAAAAATCAAATTCGTTAGTAAGTGCTGTATGTATATCTTTTATATTATTGATTTTTTCGCCTACAATATTGTAAATTGTTAAAACATTATTGGAATTAGTTAACTCAATTTCTGATTTTAACTTTATTTTGCCAGTTGTTGGATTAGGAAATGCATAAATAATGTTGTTTTTAACAAAATTATTATTTATTTCTAAATTGGAAGTTACAATAATTCTTCCTTTCATGCCCATAAATGCGTGATTAGTACAAACATAATAATGCGTCCCAATTGATAATGTCGTTACTTGTCCGCCGGTAAAAGGAGTTGAAAAACCTCCCGGAAGTGCTGTTGTTCCGTTTGTGTTCCATGTTGATTGACTTACTTCAACTGCATTATGTGTTGCACCAAGTTGAAATACAACTGTATCTCCAAAATTTATTGAAACACTATCAGGAGAGAAAGTAAAACCTGAATTTATTATAGTAAATTTATTCCCAAATGCAACTCCTGAACAAATTGCAAAAGCTACAAATATTATCTTTTTCATATTATTATTCTTTTTTTTAAATAGATATTCATTTTTTATTGAACAGTTACAGTTCCTTTCATGTTGCTATGATATATACATCTGTATTTATATGTTCCCGCTGTATTAAAAGTATATGAAAAGGTAATGTTTTTATTCATATCACCGCTGTTAAAAAACAAACTATCGCTTGTAACTGTATGAATCATAGATTCTTTGTTTGTCCAAGTAATAGTAGTACCTTTTGAAACTGTAATTGAAGAAGGTTCGAAAACACTATTATTCATATAAATTTCATTTGGTGTTACTGGCTTGTCTTTTTTGCAGTTAGAAAAAAAGATTACTAAAGTTGCAAGAAATAGTATTTTTAATAATTTCATAGCTTTAACATTAATTTAATAAAACGAAGATAATACATAAGTTAGCTAAATGCAAGTATTTCGGTATATAAATACTGAAATAAAAGTTAATTAATGTTAAATTAACTGCATATACTTGTAATATAATTGATTACGATGATATCTTGAAATGTTATAAAGAAATACTATATTCCATTCCAACAATATACAAATATTGCGGATTTACAACATTAAATTCGCGTTGAATTAAATAGTATAAACCAAAAGTGCTTTTTTTATTTATTTTGTAATCTACACCAATTGAATAGCGGCTTCTGTGCAAAGTGTTATCACTTTCCCATTCACGCGGATTACGAAACTGGTATCGCAATTCTACTGCTGCATAAGGAGTATATCTTTTGTCGGTATCGTATTTTAAAGTAAATTTATTACGTGAATACCATTCGGGCAGGTAACCAATATCGCTCGAATAAATATCTCGTTTTTCGGCTTGAACACGCTGGCGATATGAAAAACCAATTTTGTCAAACTTTTTCTTTAATGTTAAATCAAACATTATACGATGCCGAAAACTAAAAGAATTATCATCCTGATATTTTTCAACAAACCTGTAAATAATGGCTACTTTTAGCATGTTGCTTAATTTATATTCTAATCCCAAATTAGTGTAAAATAAATTAAGTCGAGTGAAATTTTCTTTAAAACGCAATTCTTCAGTAAATACAGCAGATAATTTTTTATTTAATTTATAATCAACGTTAAAAGTATTCCACGAGCCAGCATCGGGATAAATAACTTGAGCATTTAACTCGTTAGTAAAAAATGTTATGATTATAGTTATAATAATATGTAACACGATTATTTTCATTTGTTTATATTTTTATTAGACGCTGATTTACACTGATATATTTTGATTTTCATCTGTTTATATTTTTTAGTTTACTGATACTCAATTTATTATATTTTTCAGATTGATGTAGATTGAAGAAGATTGATAAGATTGATGAAGACGTTCTCCAATCTTGTTTTCTCAATCTATTCAATCTTGTTTTTTCAATCCTTTCAATCTTTTTTCAATCTCACCCCTTAACCTCAACCTTGAATATAATCATTCCCTTATGTGTCTTTATTAATTCATAGATATTTCATTTAAACAGATATTTTATTTTTCTTTGATTTTGTTTCGAAATAATAAATTTTAATTGATGCTGTATCACGTAAAAAATCAATCTTTACAATGTTAAAACGATGAATATCATATCCTGTTCTTGTTCGTAAATCTTCTAATAATTTTTGATGGTTCTCGGGTTTTATCATTTCAATATTTTCGTATTGAACAGTTTTAGCTAACTCTTTTTTCATTAAAATTCCTGTTTCGAGCAAAGCGGTTACTGAAAGTATTATAAAATTAATCAATAATAATTCGTCCCATCCTCCTTTAGCAACGGCAGTAATTAATCCAACAGCAATACAAAGAAATAAATAAGTCATGTCTTTTATAGAAATGCCCTCGGTACGATAACGCAGAATTCCGAAAACTGCAAACAACCCAAATGCCGCACCCAAAGACATTTCTACCTTGTTCATCATATAAGTTACAAGAAATATTATAACATTAAAGATAAAATATGTAAAAAAGAACTCTCTGTTTTTATAACTTGGATAGTAAATAAACCTAACAAGAACAAAAACAGATAAAAGGTCAACACCAAGCCGGATAAAAAACTTTGGCGATATTTTATTAAATAATTCCCATCCACTGGGCATTGTATCGGTTGCTATTTGTAATAATGTCATAAAATATTATTTTGTTAAATTTTTAATTATAAGGAATTTTAGCCATTTTATAAATGAAACGTACTTTTGGTTTTAAGTTATTTTTTGGAACATTTTCAAATAAATTATAAATGCCAAAACAATATTTACTTATTGCTCCTTTTCTTACTCCAGTATTCCGCACTAAACGAATAAATTGCGAAACCGAAGCGGCTTTTTCTCGTTTTGCTTCGGCAATAACCATTTGCGGAAATGAAACGGTAGTGTTGTCATTTGCTTTAATAAAACTAAGGTTAGTATCAATTGTTAATCTTTCTTGCGAAAATTTATTTACAAATGTCATTCGCGAATAGTTTACCCAAATACTGGGCATAAATATTTCTGGTAGATAAGGAGTATTTTTTATTAAAAATTCGTTTGCTTTTGTTACAATTCCAGACTCAATGTCGACCATTTTGGCTCTTTTTTTTGATGTGATTTTTTTATTGTTTTTGTGTTTTATTTCGAAAAATGTTAATCCATCAGAATCTAAATATCTTCTAAAACGAATTTTATAACGGTTGGGTTTACCTATCAAATGTTTATTGTAAAGCAATAAGTCTTTAGTGTCGTAATAAAGCGATTCGTAACGTTGCACTCGAATATTGTTAATTTCGAGTAAACGGTATTGTGAAATCATACCTTTAAGAATTTCGGGAAGCTCTGTAATAGGAAATACATATTTAGTATCAGTGCGTTCCATTAGTTTTACGCTGTCCATTTCTTCAAGTGAAATAGGCTCAAATGTTTGCAATATGGAACTAAAGTTTATCATTAAAATTCGTATTTGTAAGTTTTTGTAGAAATAACCTTATCGTTTGCATCTAATTCTTTTTTAATTGCTTTTAGACCTTTGGAATCATAAGCATAAACGGTTTTTTTTGTTATTTTTCCAGTTCCATTGTATTCAACTTCAGAAACTTTCTCATTCGATTCGTTATAATTACACATTGTTATTTTTGTTAATTTGCCTGTTACATCAAATTCAGATTCTTCTGTTTTGTTATTTTCTGAATCGTACTTAAAAGTTTTCTTATTGTTTTTTTCGGGATTATTGTCGGCAATATCAAAAACAGTTTCTTCAATTTTATTCCTTTTTGAATCGTATTTAGTTGATTCTTTATGCTTTAATGTGCCATCTTTTTTGTATTCTTCGTAGTATGTTTTGTTGGCATTTTTATCATAAATGGTATATGAGTCTTTGCGTATTGTTTCTTTGCCGTTCACATTTTCGGTAACCATTTCGGTAACAGATTTAATGCCCCATGTTTTAATTGCTTTTTTTTCTTTTTTGCTTTGGGCTGTTGAGTTAACAGCAATTGAAAGTGCTATTAATAAAATAAAAACAAATCGTAGCATAAAATTAGTTTTTACTTGTTTTAATTTTAAAATCGGGAATTTCAACAGTTTGAGTTCTGTCAGTAATTTCAACTTCTTTAACAACTGCACTGTCAATATGGTTAGCTTGGATTTTAGTAAAAACATAAACTTTATATTTTCCTTTTCTTAAAAAGTTAAATTCAAAACTACCGTCATTATTAGTATCCTGGTTATCGCCAACGGCAGTTTCGTCGCCGTAAATAATGTAAACTTTCTGTGCTCCCAAATACCCCGAATCCTGAGGAACTGTAAACGAAGAGTTGTAATTTACTGTAAAAACTTTTCCTTTAATGCTTGCCCTGCCACCATCGCCGGGTCCTTTTTTGCATGAGAATAACATGAATATTCCGAATAATGTTATTAGGAATACTCCTTTTTTTAGAATTGATTTATTCATTTTTCTATTTTAATTTTCATTCAAAAATAATCTTTTTTATTATAATATCGTTTACCGTTTCAATTTTTACAAAGTACATTCCTTTATTAATATTGCTAACATCATATTTTTTTGAAAAATTTTCGAATGAAAAAATATTAAAATCATCACTCAAAACCAAATTGCCTGTAATTGAATAAATTTTTATTTTATAATTACTGTTGTGATTATTGTTAATACTAATATTTAAAAATTCATCCGCAGGATTTGGAAAAATTTTTATTTCGGGCGAAAATTTTATTTCGTTAACAGAAAATGGAGAGTTTGTAGCTCCAATTGTTGGAAGCATTGTTCCAAAAGAGCCAACTCCATTAGGGTATCTTCCCCATGTAATATCAGTACTTTGCGTATAAAATGTTGTGCTGTCAATAATTACACCATTGGCATACGATAAAATTACCTGTTCGCCCGAGCCCGAAAGTTTAAAATTACTATGTAATTCCGATTGGGAATTTACTGTATCGTTATCAGCCCAAACAATAAAATATTGATTTGGTAAAATGCTTACACCTGTTGGAAATTGCCATTTTAAAGGATTTAAAAAATTGTCCGACAAATATAAATAATCGAGTAACAATATGTCAGAAGAATTGTTGTAAAATTCAATCCAGTCGCTGAATAAACTGTTGTTATTTTGAACAGTGGTATCATTTATAGCCATTATTTCGTTTATAACCAATTGCTGATATGGTATAACATTATAATTTGTATGAATAGTATAATACTCATGTTCGGCTCTTTCGGGTGAAAAAATTCCGGCATTATTGTTTTCGGCATATATATAATATTGTGTTTCGGGCGAAGTAATTGTTAAAGAAATTCCATACACACCATCACCTGAAGTTCCATCATTATGTGCACCATCATCAAACATAATCATTCGGGTAAATTTTTCCAAAATAGAATTTCTTGTTCCCAAAAACACATTTGTAGCATTAGTAGTATTAGCAGTAATATAAATGTTAGAATTAACAAAGGGCAAAGTATCTGAGGGCTGAATATTGGAAATTGTTGGAGCTATTTGCTGAAAATCGGTTGTTGAATTTAGATAACTTGTTCGCGCTGTCATTAAATTAGAAATTCCAACAATAGTTTGAGGACCTGAAGTTACATTATTTGTAATATTATCAAGAAATTGCTGATATGTATAAAATTTATAAATATCTGATTGAACAGCAGTGTCAACAATTGTTTGTAAATATTGAGCAGTTGTAAAATAATCGTTGTTTGTAAAATTCTCATTAACAATGGTTTTCGCATGTGCAATGTACATACGTTTAAACATTGGGTTAGTAAACAATTTATTAATCAAAGGCCAAGGAACATCGTTTAAATGTAACCATGGCGACATAGTTTGTTCCTGCGAAATATTTAAGTTGCCCGAACCGCTGTTAGTAAAATTACCAAATGCTTCGTTAACGTCCCAAACAATCGAGTTAAATCTTCCGTTGTCGTCTTCATAAATATAATAATTATGCATTGGTTGTCCAATATAACTATCTAAATTAACAAGAATATTATCAAAAGCCAGCATCCAGAGTGTGCGGTCAACATCAAGAATACTTTCTATGTTTCCTACATTATTTTGCAAAGTGTTACATAAATTAACTAAATTAGCCCAACCAAAACTAGATTTCAACGTGTATTTTGAATAATATAGTGAGCTATCAGTTCCTAAATATGCTAAATTTCCTCCAAAATTATCCATAAAAAAGAAGGGATTAGTTTTTGAATAAAAATACTTGTCGGCAAATGATTTGGTAACAGCTTCAGAGTTTGAGTAAAGACCAATTAACTGACCATTAATATATAATTGAGCATAATTTGATAAAGAAGATGCCATATATTTTTTAAGAATTTTATAAGCTAAAACTTCTCTAACAAAAGACGGGTCTTTAAAACCATTACTTAATTTAATATCATTATATCCCTGATAATTTTGATTTTTCACATAATCAAGCTCAATATGAAAAGGGTTTTTCATATTGTTAACATTATAAGAGCTGTTTCCTTTATATTTAACACCGGCACTATCAAACTGTACTCCATTAATTTTTACCCATTTTGATATTAAGTATCCATCGCTGCCTTGTTTTGCTGTATCTAAAATATAATCCCAGTTTGACTGAAAAAATTGTATTTCAATTTTTTGAATAGTGTCAATATCATAAAATCCCTGAGCATTTATGTAATTAAATTTAATAAAAGAAAAAATAAAAATCAGAACCGATAGAAATCTTCTAATTGTATTACTGTTTCTCTTTAGTAAACAAGAAAATTTCTCATAAACAGAAATGCGATTCATAATAGAATAAATTAGTTTCATAATATTTTTATTTAAAGAGGGGTTCTAAAAATTAGATTTTTTAAGGCGGACAAAATTTTAAAACCGGAGTTTACTGTTGTAAATGAGGATTTTAAAATTGAAGTCCAACAAAGAAAAAACAATTTTTAGAAGTCCCGTAAAATTTATAATGTGCAAATATAGAGTCAAAATTAATTCAACTGTTACAAAATTTTGTAATAATATTATATAATTGTGTTTTTGCCAATGTTAGAGTTATCTCCAACATAATTATATCACAAAATTATTTAATACCCAGTTAAAATCGCATGGGAAACGAATCATTCTCCAGCAGCAATTGATAGGTATTTAAAAGACTTTAATCGTATTAAAACTCTTATGTCGGAAAATAAAGATATTGATTATATAAATCTTGTTACAAACATCGCAAAGTCTGTAATAAAGCAGTATAAAAAATTAATTAATAGACATCTTTCCAAATAAATTATTGCAAAATTATATATATTGCCACGACCTTTAGGTCGTGGAATATAAAAATAATAAATTTGGCTTTAGCCAAAACAAATGAAATTTATCATATAGACTACAATCCGTTAGCTATCGTATGTTGGAATAAATAAACAATGACTTGGATTTATGAAAAGATATTTTGGCTAAAGCCGTTCCTTTCTTTATAATTTAAACCACGACCTTCCTTCGACTTCGCTCATGATGACAGGTCGTGGCAATTATACTGACACTTAATAAATTTGCAAAACAATATTCATTTCGAGTCTTAATATCAATAGGATTTTTTTGCATTTTAGTTCCGTATCAGTACAAATATTTAATTGGAAAGATGTCTAATGATTAAGCCAAATAACATAAAAATATATTTGGAATGCCATAGTTTGTTGAATCGCAAGCCTCAAACTCGAACAGTATGAATCAGGCACTGACTTTATGGACAGACCCTATGTAGTTTAAACTGATTGTTTATTTTGGTTTATAAACTGCAAAAAATTTCAAACTTATTTCATCTTTAGTTGGAATTCCCATTAACGAAGGATTTTCAATTTTAAAATCAGGCGTTTTTACAATAAATGTACCACTGACTTCAATTTGTTGGTCGGTTGTTTTTGTTGTGGCATCAAAAGTTATTGATTTTGTAACACCGTGAAAAACTATATCGCCTGTTACAGATAATTTATTACCGTCATTTTTAATTGCAGTACTTGTAAAAGTTACAGCAGGAAATTTTAATCCCTCAAGCACTTCTATCATGTGCGAATCACGATTTGCATTTTGACTATCAAAAGTTGAAACAGGAATAGAAACAGCAACTTTTACAATTTGTTTATTATCTGGATTTAACAAAAGAACAGAAAGGACATTTTTGCTTATTCCTTCCCATTTGTGCAATGGGTGCGACATAGCATAAGAAACATACGATACCGATTTATCGGCACCATATTTCACAGTATTTTGGGCATTAATTATTGATATGCTTGAAAATAAAATTATCAGAATCACTATTAAGGTTTTCATAATGTTATTTTTTTTAAAATTTAATTACTACCTCAGCGGCAAGAAACGCACCAAAAGCAGTAAACGCTGCCGCTCTATGCCATTTCTGGATTTTTGGATTATTTTGTGTTTGGTCAGCTAAAACATTTGTTAAAATCATACTTGTCATATGAATAACAGCCAAATATTTATGAATTTTAATACTGCTAAATCCTTTGCGTTCATTAAGCATTTTTGGTGGTGCAAATAACGAAAGTGAAGCTGTTGTAAAGTAACCAATATTAACTCCTGCTGCAATACCTTCGTGCAAATCTTTAATACTTCTATCACCATTATATAATTTGGTACCAACAATTCCTTGAGCGAGCATTCCAAGTGAAGTTAATGAACCTAATATTTGATGTGTAACCAACATTGTTCTGCGAATTTTTAATTCGTGAGCTCTTTTTTCGGGTGTTAATTCAAACGCATCGAAATTTCGCATTAATCCCTTTTTGCCCCATAATATTCTTTGAGTTAAAATTATATGGTCAGGAAGTAATTTTTCCTGATTAGAACTATCAGATGTAAGCGAACCAAGTAAATCGTCTTGCACATTAACAGTATCTTTTTGTGCGATAATATTATTGATATTAAACAATAATGAACCTAAAAAAATAAAAATTATTTTTTTCATTTTTAATAAAAACATATTTACGCAAATTAGTACTTAAATTTTAAATACATATTGTAGCAAATGTTAAAATATATTAATCGTTACAAATGTTTAAAAACCACATTTGAAATAGCTTCTCCAATTGCAAGCGATGCAGTAGCGGCAGGCGATGGAGCATTGCAAACATTTATTACACCGGGTTTTTCGAAAATCAAAAAATCGTCGACAAGCGAACCTGCTTGTGTACATGCTTGAGCACGAACACCTGCTCCACCTTTAACAATATCACTTGTTGTTAATGATGGAATAAGTTTTTGCAAAGCATGTGTAAAAGCTATTTTATTAAATGAGCGATAATATTCGCCAAATCCCATACCTAAATGTTTCCACATAACTTTTTGAAAACCACGCCATGTAAGCGATTCCCATGCTTCAGAAAACTTAAAACTTGTTTTTTTGTATCCTTCGCGTTTAAAAGCAAAAACTGCGTTTGGACCAGCCTCCACTTTTCCGTCTACCCGACGCGTAAAATGGACTCCTAAAAATGGAAATGCAGGGTCTGGGACAGGATAAATAAGATTTTTAACCATTCCCGATTTTTCTTTCGATAAAGTATAATATTCTCCTCTGAATGGAATAATTTTTACATCTAAATTTGGTACCGTATATTTTGCTATTTTATCAGAATATAGCCCACCACAGTTCACAACAATTTTAGCTTTGTATTTACCTGAATTAGTTACTACAACTGTTTCTTTTTCGTTTTCGATAACATTGATTACTTTTTGGTTAAGCAAAATTTCTCCTTCAAAACGATTTTCAAAAACATTAAGATATTTTTCGCAAACAACTTTGTAATCAATTATTCCAGTATATGGGACATGAATTGCTGCAACACCTTTAGTAAAAGGTTCATAATTTTTAATTTCTTCGGCAGATATTTTTTTTATGTATGTTAATCCATTTTCGATACCTCGTTGGTATAAATTTTCTAATCTCGGAATTTCATCTTTTGTAACAGCCACAATAAGCTTTCCGCATAACTCGAAATGAATATTTTCTTTTTTGCAGAAATCGAGTAACATATTATAACCTTTTCTGCAATTTGTTGCTTTTAAACTTCCGGGTTTATAATATATGCCCGAATGAATTACACCGCTATTATTTCCGGTTTGATGTGCAGCAATTTTATTTTCTTTTTCGAGAATTAATACTTTTAATCCGGGCTTATGTTCTTTTATTTTTAATGCTGACGCTAACCCTACAATTCCAGCTCCAATTATAATTACATCGTAATTCATTTAATTTGTTTTTTTTCAACTATAAAAAAAATAATTGCAAATTTTACAATTTAATTTATTATAAAATATGACTATTTATAACATTGGATAGTGTTATTATTTTAGTCTTTTGTTAAATTTAAGGCAATCCAAGCCATTAATCCATGACTATACTTTAAAACACTTTCGTCAATATCGAAATGAGCCGAATGAAGTGGAGAATTAGTATTTTCAGCTTTTCCTGAAGTCCCTAACCTATACATTGTTGAAGGGTATGCCTGAGCAAAGTATGAGAAATCTTCGGCAGTCATTCTAACATCCATATCAATAACATTCTGTTTTCCAAGATATTGTTCGGATAGTGTTTTGGTTTTATTTGTTACATTTTCGTTATTAATTAAACTTGGATAACCGTTCACGATATTGACTTCACATTCAGCTCCCATGCTTTTCGCAACATTTTGAGATATAAATTTCACTTGAGATAATGCTTCTTTTCGCCACTCTTCGTTCATTGTACGGAATGTTCCTTCAATTTTTACTTCATCAGGTATAATGTTAGTAGCACCGTTTGCAATAACTTTCCCAAACGACAATACTGTTGGCATTGTTGCAAATGCTTTTCTACTAACAATTTGCTGAAGTGCAATAATAATATGCGATGCTATTAAAACAGTATCAGTTATTTGATTGGGCATAGCAGCATGTCCGCCTTTTCCTTTAACAGTCATATATATTTCATCAGTTGATGCCATATACATGCCACTTTTAAAGCCAATAACGCCTGCTTTCATTGACGGATTAACATGTTGAGCAATAATAAAATCGGGTTTGTGCTCGTTAAATATTCCTTCTTCTAACATTTGTTTTGCTCCACCGGGTAGTTTTTCTTCTGCAGGTTGAAAAACAAATAATACTTTGCCCGATAATTCACTTTTTATTTCATTTAATATTAAAATTGCTCCCATTAATGATGCTGTATGAACATCGTGCCCACAAGCATGCATTACGCCATTGTTTTCTGATTTATAATCGCAGTTATTTTGTTCAGTAATTGGAAGTGCATCTATATCGGCTCTTAATGCAATTGTTTTCCCGGGTTTTGAACCTTCGATTACTGCTAAAATTCCGGTTTTTGCGATTCCTTTTTTAAATTTAATTTGATTTTTATTTAAAAAATCTACTATATATTCCGAGGTTTTAAATTCGTTAAACGAAAGTTCGGGGTGTTTATGCAAATATCTTCTATATTCCAGCACGTTGTTAGAATATTTTTCTGCAATTTGTTTTATTTTATTAATTTCCATGTTATTTTCCAAAAATCATTTTAATACCAATAAGAATTATCATTACTCCAAATGCTTTTTTTAAAATATTTGCTGGTAAATGCAATGCCCATATTGAGCCAAAATATGCACCAATAACAAATGCTAAGGCTATAATAACAGCGTATTTAATATTTACAAATCCGCTTTTATAGTAATTTATTGTGGCAAGCAATCCAACCGGAGCAAGCATAAATGCCAGATTTGTACCTTCTGCTTCATGTTGAGTTAATCCCATAAAAAATACTAATGCAGGAATTACAATTAGTCCACCTCCAAGACCAAACATTCCGCCAGTTATTCCTGCAATTAAACCAATTACTATTAAAACTATTATTTCTGTTGCTCCCATTTTCATCTGTTTATGTTTTTTAATTTATTGATATTCAACATTCAAAGCTCCAAATTCTAAATTCAAAGTTCCAAATTCCAAATTACGAACACCGAATCTTTAACAATAAACATAGAATCTTATTTAAAATTTTCCATGTTTTTCTGATTAAATTAGATTGATAAGATTGAAAGCACGTTTCAATTTTGTTTTTTCAATCTGTTCAATCTTGTCTTCCCAATCCCTTCAATCTTATTTTTTCAATTTTCTCCATCTTTTTTCTCCATCTTTTCAATCATTGATGTTTTATAATGTTAAAAATCAAGACTTAATGATAAATAAAAAATACTTGGCAAAACTGTATTATTTTCAATTCCCCATGCCCAGTCGGCTCTAACAAAGTACCCTAACAATCTGCTACGCAAACCAAATCCATAACCGTAAACAATTGGCTGACGGTCTTTATCAATAATTATAGTTATTGGTCCGTTTTGAATAATTTCTTTATTATAAGCATTTTGATCACTATTTGGTGAACTGCCACTCCATGCTGTACCAATATCAAAAAAAGTAATAACTTGGAAATTCTCGAAAAAGTCGCTATGAATAGGGCGGTTCATAAAATATTTAACAATTGGCCAGCGTAACTCATTGTTAATTACAGCAAAACTATTTCCATTTCTTATGTTTTGAGTAAAGCCGCGCATATTTGTAGCAATAGCCTGATATACGTAATTTTGCGTTTGGTCAATTAACACCGATTGGTCGAATGTTTGTGTTTTAGTGCTTAAATTAATCCAATTATCAACACTGCCAAGGTAATAAATTAATTTTCTTGTTCCAAACGAAGTACTTGCTGCAATGCGACTTGCCCAAATTAAATCGCGGTGAATTTTTTTATAATGACGAATATCTAAACCTACAATAAATAAATTTGCTTTTTTAGCATCAAGTTGGTCGAAAGCTTCAAAAAATAATTTTGCACGCGTTCCGTAATACAGATTAAGTCCACGATTTCTGGTGTTATCATAAACAAACTCAACTTTTTCGCCTAACCATGTTTTAATTACATCTTTATGCTGAAGTGTAACTAAATCGGTTGACAGATAAGCACTTCTATCGTTACGTAAGTTTGTTGTAAATTTTAACGACATAACCTGATTAAATGGATATTTTAAAATATAATGTATTTCGTGAGTATGAGTTTTTATAAGTGCATAATCCATTGCACTATTGAGTGCTAACCTATGAAAAACTATTTGTTTATCTAATCGTTTTTTTAGATTTTCGAAACTTAACAAATACTCGTTACTATTAAAATTTCCAGCAAAACGTACTCCACCTGTAATTTTATAATCTTCGAACAAATCAGTTGTACCAACTTTAAAAAACACGTTAAAACCTGGGTTAAAATAAAATGGCCCGCCTGTAAAGGGTTGATACGAGTTACTTAAAAATCCAAAGTCAATTTGACTTGTAAAGGTATTAGTATAAAAGGATGTTAAATACATCAACGGATGAAACTTGTTGGAATTAGCAGTATCAATTTTAATAACATTTTTTAAGCTATCATTTTTAGGCAAATATCCCTTTTGTTTATTTTTTTGAAATTCAAAAACATAATTATTAACATCAATTTTTGAGGTATCAGATAATTTAATATTTTCTAATGTGTTAATAACAATAGTGTCGGATTTTGTAATGTTAACTTTTTTGTTTTTCTGAATACTGTCAAGTTCTATTGATTTTTTTATAAAGTTTTTTTTGAAGGATGTTTGAATCCGATAGCTATCGGATTTATTTTCAACAAAAGAATTATAATCCAAAGTATTAGTAAAAAGTTCGTATTTGCCATTTTTAAATAAAATTTCGGAATATGAATTGCCTGAAATATTAACATTATGCTGTAATATGTTACGGGAATAATTTGTTAATGGTATTGTTTCAGTAAAATAGCGGTAATGTGTAACTGTATCAATATAATTGATAGTGCTATCGAACTTTGCAAGTTCACGATTAATGATTCCGTTCTCGTCGCTTAAAAACAAAAATTCGTTATTTTTAACATGAAAAGGCATAATTTCGTTATCAATTGGTGTATTCGTTATACGGGTTAATACAGGTGATTTTGTTTTAAAATCATACACAAAAACATCATAATTAACATTTAAAAAATCAGTAGTATTATCGTTTCCAAGTGTGTCGTTTTTTCTATTTGATGAAAACAAAATATTGCTCGAATTGTTTATAAACTGCGGGTACCTATCATCGGCAATGTCATTTGTTGTTTTCGTGTAAGTATTTGCTGCATTGTTAAATACATAGATGTCTGTTTGTCCGTCTTTTACAGCCGATAACACTAAATTAAAACCATCTTGCGAAAACGAAAAGTCAACTATTTTATCAATATTAAACATTTCTTTCCAATCCAATTTTTTTTCTTCAATATCATAATAATATAATCGGGTAGTTCCCTTTTCTTCTGTAATAAATGAAAATATTTTACTAGATGGATGCCATGCTAACAATGGATACGAATAATCGGTAATTTGGTCTAAACGTTGTCCAAATTTAAAAATACACTTTCCTTTTTTCTCATCTTTCGATTTTATATAAACGCGTACTTTGCCAATTTCGTTGGTTTGATAAGCAAAATAATTTCCATCGGGACTTTCGCAAAGTTGCTGATACACTTTTGTTTTTCGGGTTTTGTTTAAAATTTTATTGCTTTCGGGATAAGAACGTTTTTGCTCGTCGTTATAATATTTTTCATCAAAATAATTTAACCATTCATAAGATAAGTATTTCAAAGGCAAACCAAGAACATATAAAAAACCACTTTCGCTATTTTTGCTAATTCGGGTTAAATATAATATATTTGGAATAACCGGTTTACCATACTTTTGCGAAATATAATACCAAATCGAATGTCCTGCATAAATTGCATCTTTTCCCGACAATCGGTTAAATTTATCATATTTTCCTGAAAGAATACCATCTTTAACAAAGTTCTCAATTTCAACATTCCATTCATCTGACATATATGAGATTAATCCTTTGTAATACCATTCGGGTAGTGTAAGTAAGGTTGAGTTAGTCATTTTTGCTGTAAAATCGGAACCATAAAGCATTTCGTTTGCCATAACTTCAGCAATTGCTCCATAAATTTGCTTTTGAAAACGGACATGGTCGCCATCGTAATACATAAATACTTTATTATCAACTATTTTTGTTGTTCCTCCAATATTGTATTGGTCCGACGAGGATATAAATCCGACATTACTCTGGCGAAAATCGGACATATTGTTATAAATCAAAAATATTATTCTTTTCTGAAAATTATAGCCAAAAAATGATTCAAGTTGTGTAATTCGTTTTTCGGCAATGTTTGTTGCAAATTCAGCAAGGTTCTTACCTCCAACATAAAAATAAGTATCGAACTTTTTTTGACGATAAAATTGCCACACAAATTCTTTGTATTGCACACGATTTTTGCCAAAATCCATTTGCAAACCGTTATAGAACTGCGATTTTAACTGTATTGTAACAAATAACAATATAATAAACAAACAATATTTAAAAAATGTTTTTCGCAAAAAATATCGTATTAATTTTAATGCGAATTTACGAATTTGTTTTAAATTATACTTGAACTGTGTAAATTCATACATTTGATAATTAGTGTCTGTCTATAATGTCCGATTTTTTCGTTATACCCCAGTACGCTTCGCTACGGGGTAAACTTGTTTTGAAAACAGTTATTTACATTCCGCCATTGTTTGTGCCCTCACAAACAAAGCGTGCATATTATATGCTCAAAAAGAGATTGCAAATCGTTTGTGAAGACACAAACGAAGGCAGTGAGGTTTTCAAAACTTCGTATGCCTCAAACTCGAACATTATTAATCAGACACTGACTTTATGGACAGACACTAACTATAGTTTATCTATAATATCGTAATAATAGTATAAAGCTCCAAATTCCAAATCCCAAATTCCAAATCCCAAATCCCAAATCCCAAATCCCAAGTTTGGGACTTGGGATTTGAGACTTGGGTCTTGAGGTTTTGGGCTTTCATTTTTGAAAATCTTTGACTTTATGGACAGACACTAAATAAAATTACTTTCTATTATTGTAAAATTTTATTCAATTTTGTCGTCAAATTCATTAATGTTAATTATATTGCTATCTGATTAAAAATCGTGAATTAATATAATGGAATTAAATTATCATAATATTGGCACAGGACAGCCACTTATAATACTTCATGGTTTATTTGGCTCGGGCGATAATTGGTTTACAATTGCAAAATTACTTGAAAAGCATTTCGAAATTTATTTAATTGACCAGCGTAATCATGGCAAATCGCAACATAGTAAGGAATTTAATTATAATGTTTTAACAAATGATATTTTAGAATTTTTTAAAACTCATTCCATTTCAAAAGCACACATACTCGGGCATTCTATGGGAGGAAAAGTTGCCATGAATTTTGCCAAAAATTATCCCGAAATGCTATACTCTTTAATAGTAATTGACATAGCTCCAAAAAATTATAATGAAAACTTGCTTATAGAACAATCGCAACATAATACTATTATTGATACATTAATTAGTATAAATTTAACTAAAATAACAAATCGCAACGAAGTTGAGGTTATTTTATCAAAAACAATTGATTCTGATAAACTCAAAGCATTTTTATTAAAAAGTTTACATCGAAATTCATTTGGGAATTTTGAGTGGCTATTAAATCTGCAGTCGTTAAAAGAAAATTTCGAAAATATTTCAGGCGGTTTTATTGATAAAGAGTGGAATAATGTTGAAATTACCGGTTTCCCTGTGTTATTTGTTAAAGGTGGTTTATCAGATTATATTTCTAAAGATGACGAAATATTGATTAATAAAATATTTCCCGCTGCCGAAATATTTAAAATTCCAAATACAGGACATTGGCTACATGCCGAAAACCCTCAAATGTTAGCACAAAAAATTATTTCGTTTATTTACAATTAAACTCCATTCTGAACTCATTGGTTCGTGTCTTCACGAACCAATTTTTTACACATGCTCAATATTTTCGTCGGCAATTAATGGCTCACCTTTATAACAAAGTAAAAGCTGAGCAACTGTTAGTACATCTTTTTCGCAGTATGTTACAATTCTTGGCAAATCTTTTTCAACATAATAAACTTTTGCAACATCGGCACCGGAAATATCGTCTTTAGGCGATTTTATGCCAAAAACTGCAGCTAATAAATTTAACGATGTATAATGTTTATAATCGCCAAACTTCCA
Organism: Bacteroidetes bacterium GWA2_32_17; assembly: GCA_001769035.1. GTDB lineage: Bacteria > Bacteroidota > Bacteroidia > Bacteroidales > GWA2-32-17 > GWA2-32-17. The sequence goes on along the minus strand of MENF01000108.1, from coordinate 18,658 downwards.
TAATTCCAATGTATCTAAATGTTTTATTTCCCAAGGTTTTTTGCTTGCATTATCTAATATCTTAGGTAATTTTAGCCCATTAATTAAACCACGTCGTGCAATATATGGGTAATCAAATTCTTTTCCGTTATGCGCACAAAACAGATGTTCGTTACGATTGAATTTAGTATTTAACAAATCGAAAAAGTTTTCGAGAAGCACTTTTTCATTATCATAAAAAAATGATTTTAAGCGAATTTTTCTGCCATTTTTTTCAGAAATAATTCCTACCGAAATACAGATTATTTTTCCAAACTCAGAATATATGCCTGCTCGTTTATACACATCTTCGACAGTTTCCTGCTCGCGAAAATTTTTAGATTTTGTGTCCCAAAGCTCATTAAATGGTTCAGGTACATCACTATAAGTTGGATATTGTGGAACTGTTTCTATATCAAGAAACAAAATGTTCGATAATTTAATTTCGTTAAGCATTATTTTGTTTTATTAAGTTTTAGTTCGATAAAATGAGTTAATATATCTATTGCCACCAAATTGTCGCCACCTTGAGGAACAATTAAATCGGCAAAAGTTTTTGTTGGTTCAATAAATTGAATGTGAGAAGGTTTTACTGTTTTAATATAACGTTCCAAAACTTTATCAATAGAACGCCCACGTTCAATAATATCGCGTTTAATAACTCTAATTAATCTATCATCGGCATCGGCATCAACAAAAACTTTAATATCGCATAAGTTCCGTAATTCTGCATTTGTAAAAATTAAAATTCCTTCAACAATAATTACCTTTTTTGGTTTAATAGGAATTGTTTCGGCAGATCGGGTACAAGTTAAATATGAGTATATTGGCATATTTATATCTTCGCCTTTTTTTAATTTATTAATATGCTCAACTAACAAATCAAACTCAACTGCATTTGGGTGGTCGAAATTTATTTCGAGACGCTCTTCAATAGGCAAATTACTGTTATCTTTATAATATGCATCCTGAGGCATAACCACTACTTCGTCTTTTGGACAACGGGCAATAATTTTTTTTACTACGGTTGTTTTACCCGAACCAGTTCCGCCTGCAATTCCTATAATTAACATATAAAAAAAAATTACGACAATATATATTTTTTGTAACCTACACAGCCACTATATTTTGCCACAGATTACACAGATTTTCACAAATTTTAACTACCAAAGGTAGTTTTCTTTGTGAACTTAACAAAGTGATTTCACGAACATCATAAAAAATAAAAATAGTTATAAATAAATTAATAAAATTTAATTTATTTATCATCTGTGTAATCTGCGAACTTAGCGAAGCGATTTCACTGCTTGCTCCGCTTTTGCAGAGAACACCTTTAAAAATAAAATATAAATATGAGTAAATCGGTGGCATGAATTTGTTTTCTACATTTTAAATCAACTGAGTAATTATTGTTTTTATTTAAAAAATTTTGTTAAATTTGTTTTTTAATTAACTTAATATGAAACAAACTTTATTTTTAATTGCTATTGCAATATTGCTTTTTTCATGCGAGAAAGAAAAAATCACTAACTCTGTTCCTACTCCACAACCGCCTTATAGTTATTTGTCGTCTGATTTTGCGGGAATTAACGATAATTTTTATATTAACGTTTACACTCTTTTCCCCGACGATTCGGCATTTTCGCTTGGAAAAACTGGTTCAGAACAAAAATGGGATTATTCAACCATCCCGCTTTCTTCAACTGTTGATACAATTAATTTTTTGGACCCAAGTAATAGTCCCGATTACTATTTGTTTACAAACTCAAATATTAATTTAAAAAAGAACGACGGCTCAAATTTATTTTTATCAAAATCGTCAGAAAAAATTGATTTGGTTGGAGTTGTATTAAATGTATATGGAATTGATGTAAAAGACACTTTAGACAATCCTTTAACAAAGTACAAATTTCCGATGACTCTGGGAAGTACTTTAATTGACAGTGGTTCAATAACAATTGATACACAAATGGTGTATTTTGGATTTCCTGTTAGTGCAACAATTAATATTAATTACAGAATTAACAGTATTATTGACGCAAGCGGTACAGTAAAAACTCCAACAGGTACTTATGCCTGCGTCAGAGATAAACGGATTGAATATACCGATATGAATGTAAATGTTTTAGGAATGAGCGTTTATTCAACAACGGATACATTGTATCAATATAATTACTGGACAAAAGCAAAAAAATGGAACGTAATTGAAATAACCACCGACCAAAAAGATAAAATTAAAAGTATTGGTTATTTGTTAAATTAATAATTATATATTTGCAAAACAAATTAAATTAAAATTATTATGAAAAAATCATTTTTAGTAATTGCTTTATTAGCAATAATTTTTGGTTCGTGTAAAAAAGATACGATTAATTCAACTACTACTACTCCACCTGCTAAATATACTATAAACTCAAGCGATGTAGGTGATACAACAACTAATTATTTAATGGCAATAGACACAACAAACCTCGACAGTTTTTTATTGGGCGACCCGGGCGAAAGTAAAACATGGGATTTCGCTTTAGCAGGTAACGACAAAACTGACACAACGAAATTCCTTAACCCATCTTCAACACCTGCAGCAAGTTCGTTTCCAAACTCTAATTTAGTACTGATGCCTGAACCAGGGCAGGAAATTTATGCTTATTTGAATAAGACAGATGCACTTTTAGAAATGATTGGCTTATATTCTGATCAACAGGGAATAATAATGAATGCTGCATATACCGATAAACAAACAATTTTGAAATTTCCGGCATATTTTGGCACTTCATTTACCGATGCAGGTGCAGTTGATGTGATTGTTAATTATAGTGGTACATGGATTAAATTAGAAATGCGTAACAATTACTCAAGTCAGATTGATGCTTCCGGTAAAATTACTACTCCAACCGGAACATTTGATTGCATAAGAGATAAAAGAACAGAAATACAAAATCAAAAAATGTATCTTGGATTAACACAAACTGGTCCATGGACACAACAGGGAGATCCTTCAATTGATACTACTTATTTGTATAATTTTTATTCAAAAGGAAAAGGTTTTTCGGTAGCCGAAATAAAGGTTAAAGATCTTACTTCAAATACAATTACAGAAATTAAATATTTAAAATAAATATAATTACTGTTTGTCCATAATGTCCGACTTTTGCGTTATTCCCCATTACGCTTCGCTACAGGATAAACTCGTTTTTTTAACCTGATAGGTCTTTTATAAAATTAGGTTTTGTATTTTACTTTGGTCTGTGTGCCACATACCAAGGAACCAGAGCGAAATAAAAAAAACATATCAATAGCTTGACGCGTATGCGAAGCTTCGGGACGGAACAGAGTGCCAAATCTATATACATAGAGAGAGAACAAATTGTAAAGTTAAATTTATTACAGTTATAAGTATAAATTAGTTTTTATTACCAATAATTCGCATTCCATCTATTCCAATAAATTTCAAAATAAAATCAAAATATTCGCGTTTACCTAACGTATGTCGCTTAACAGAAGCATATATTGTTTTAAGAATTTTTGCAATATCGTTTTGGCTAACACCTTGCAGATTTTTCGAAATTGCCCAAATAATCATGTTGTAAAATTCATTTAATAGTTCATTTTCACCAGGTATTATTTCCTTTTTAAAGTAAAATTTATCTAAAAGCAATTCCAATACATGTAATGCAATATCATCTTTGAGTTGCATGTTATGTTCGTAATCAAATTTACAAATTACGTTTTCTATAACTTCAGAAAAATTTTGCAGTGAAATATTGTCAGCCATTTGTTTTATCGAAAAACCCGGCACACTTATATATGGATTTTTCTCAAATCCAGTAGGGTTATTGAATTCGCACCCGGTACATTTTTCTGCATTTCTTGTAGAGCCACAACACTGACTACATACAAATGTATCCGAATCAATACATTTACGTTTCCCTTTTCTTGTATTACATATTGCACAAATTGACATATTTTTAAGGAATTATTAATTTTTTAAATTCTATATTTTATTAACTCACCTTGAATTTATACTTTGAAACGTCATAATTTGAGTTTTTATTTTTTTTATGACCTCACCCTCTTTCGACTTCGCTCAAGACAAGCTGACCCTCTCCAATTGGAGAGGGAGTTAAAAGGTAAAACTCAAAATTATTCCATTTTGAAGTATAGAGTTTATATTTTGCCACAAATTATACTTCCGAAACTTCGGTATCGGAATAAAACTAACAAAGATAGTTTTTTTTGAAAATCTAAAAAAGTCTTAATATTTTGCAACCAATGGCATTCTTCGTCCAAAACCAAATGATTTTGATGAAACTCTTAATACTGGCGGAGTTTGAAAACGTTTGTATTCGTTAGAATTTACAAGTTTAATTACTTTTTCTACAATTTGTTTTTCAAAACCCATTTCAACAATTTCATTCAAAGGTGTTTTTTGTTCGATATAGTAATATAAAATTTTATCAAGAATATTATAATCGGGTAACGAATCGGAATCTTTTTGATTAGGTCGCAACTCTGCTGATGGTTCCTTAATAATTATATTTCGTGGAATAATTTCGCCATGGCTGTTTATATAATTTGAAAGTTCGTAAACCTGAGTTTTGTATAAATCGCCAATTACCGAAAGTCCTCCAGCCATGTCGCCATATAAAGTACCGTAACCAACAGCAGCTTCACTTTTATTAGAAGTATTTAGCAGTATGTTACCAAATTTATTTGAATATGCCATTAATAAAGTTCCTCTAACCCGTGCCTGAATATTTTCTTCGGTAATATCGGGTTGTTTGCCATTAAATACCGGTATCAGCGATGATTCAAAACTCGAAAATGCGGGTTCAATAGAAACTAAATCGTAGCTAACATTTAACTTAGACACTAACATAAGTGCATCGGTAACAGAATGTTGCGACGAATATCGCGAGGGCATGAGTAAAGCATGAACATTTTGGTACCCAAGAGCTTTGGCAGCTAAAACTAAAACTAAAGCCGAATCAATTCCACCCGATAATCCTAATACTGCTTTTTTAAATCCTGTTTTTTTAAAGTAGTCGCTAGTTCCAAGAATTAATGCTTTGTATATTTTCTCGTTGTTTGATAATTCTTTTTCAGAAATATTTTTTTCCGAAGAACTTGTTTCAATTACTTTAAAATCTTCTTCAAAATATTTTAGTTCATTAAAAACATTACCTGTTGAATTAATAAACATTGAGCCACCATCAAAAACAAGTTCAGTATTGGCTCCAACCTGATTAACATAAACTAATGGCAAGTTATATTGTTTTGCATTTTGGCATAAAACATTTTTTCTGCTTTCGGAATGAGTAATTGAAAATGGCGATGAAGCAATATTAATAATTAACGATGGCGAAAATTTTGAAAGCTCGTAAATAGGCGAAACAGTGTAAAGCTTTTGCTTTGTGTATGAGTTTTCTACGGGTTGCTCAAACCATAAATCTTCGCATATTGTTAAAGCAATTTTTTCATTTTTGTAATCAATTATTTGCCATTTGTTATTTGGCTCAAAATATCGGTATTCGTCAAACACATCGTATGATGGCAATAATGTTTTGTTATGAAAACTTTTAATTTTTCCTTTTTCAATAAAAACTGCTGAGTTATAAAGTTTTTTTCCAAATTCATTTTCATTGATAATAGGAATGCCAATAATTGCAGCAATATCAACACAATGTTCAGCGATTTTTTTTATTGATTCAATACATCTATCAATAAAATCTTTGTTTTCGAGCATATCGAGTGGCGGGTATCCACATATTGCAAGTTCCGAAAAAACAGCTAAATCGGCATCTTTTAATTTAGCTTCATTAATTGCAGAAATTATTTTACTTGAATTTCCTTCGAAATCGGCAATTTTAAAATTCAGTTGACAAAGGGCAATCTTCATAAAATTTCAAATTCCAAAATTCAAATTCCAAATTCCAAGAAGGATTATAGCACTTTGTCTTGGTTCTTGAAGCTTGGGACTTGAGGTAAGGTGCTTTTAAAGAAAGTACAAAATACCTGGTACAAAATATATTTGTAGAGATTAAATTTATAATAAAATTTTTAAAATAGAATTCCAACTTTTAATGAAATACTATTCATAATAGTTTTTTCGTTTTTTGTAGCAGTAGCACCTGTTTTTAATGTTTCAACCTTAGTGAAATTAGTTAAGCCATTTGTAAATAAAGCTTCAACCAATAATTTTGTACTTCCACCAAGCGAATACTCAATTCCACCACCAATATGATAACTCATATTAAAAGAACGAACTTCGGCTTTAATATCATCATCAGTGTTTAAAGAACCAACATCGCCTTTGGCTTTAAATCTGAATTGTGGACTAATACCAGCTTTTAAAAAATATGTAATATAACCAATTTCATTGGTTTTTCCTTTAAAAGATAAAGGAATCTCAATAAATGACGTTTCGTATTTAACTACTGAACCTGGTTTTAAAATGTAGGTAGTGTCAACAGCCTCAAAACTGGGTATAGAGTCTTTGTATTTTAAACTTCCACCTAAATTTGTATAAGCGATACCTGTTGAAAAAGCAAAATTCTTCGAAAAGTTAAAATCAATCGGTATTCCAAAACCAAAACCAAAACGCGAACCATCTTTAGTAATGTTTTTTGAGTCGGGTTTAAGCCAACTAATAACAGGACTAAAATAAAGACCGCCAGTAACTCCCTGTGACAAAACGCTTAGCGATATAAAAGCGAAAACAATTCCTATTACAAATTTTTTCATAATTTTAAAATTTTAGATTTACACAATTTTACAAATGTAAAAATATTTTAATTCAAATGAAAAAATTTTATAATTTCAATTTTTATTTTTTATTTTTTTACTGTATTTTATATACTTATGGTTGTAATAATAATGAAATAGATAAACCTGATATATCTATAATTAATGTTCAATTAAAATTTCATCGTTTCGACCAAGCATTATTTTCTGTTAAACCCGATAGTATCGAACAAAATATTCCTAAACTTCAAAATGATTATGGCGATTTCTTTAATTTATTTTGCTCAAGAATAATTAATATTGGTGAAACTAACAACAGAAACTTTATACCTTTTTTACAAAAGTATATTACTGATTATAATATGCTAATGGTTTATAATGACTGCCAAAATAATTTCAAAAATATAAATGGGTTAACCGATAGTATAACAATTGGATTCAAATATTTTAAATATTATTTTCCTGATAAAAACATTCCGGAAATTTATTTTTATATGGGAGGTTTTAATCAGTCAATAGTTACTAGTAACAATGTGTTGGGTATTGGACTCGATAAATATCTTGGAAAAAATTACAATTATTACAAAAGATTAGGACTTGCAAAATATCAGTGCTACAAACTTCAAAAACAATTTATTGTTGCCGATTGTTTTAGAGCAATTGCTTGGTCGGAATTTTCATTTAACGATTCAGTGAACGACCTTATTCATAATATGTTATATCAAGGTAAAGTTCAGTATTTTATTGATAAAATGCTTCCCGATACCGAAGACAGCATTAAATTTGCTTATACTAAAAAGCAATGGGACTGGTGCTTACAAAACGAAAATCTTATGTGGAGTTATTTAATTGATAAAAAACAATTGTTTATTACCGGCGAAATGGATATAAAAAGATACATAGATGAAGCGCCATTTACAACAGTGTTTCCTCACGAATCGCCTGGTCGAACAGGTGTTTGGCTCGGTTGGCGGATTGTTTGCAACTACATGAAAAAAAATCCAAAAGTTACATTAGTCCAATTGATGCAAGAAACAAATTACGAAAAAATATTAGACGGCTCAAAGTACAATCCGTAACATTCAACACTATGGGAAAAATAATTTTTGCTTTTCTTATAAAGCTCCAAGATTAAAGCTACAAATCCCAAGCTACAAATCCCAAATTCCAAGCTGCAAATTCAAAAAACAAAAGACTTGTATGTAAGCCCCTTGGAATTTGGTATTTGGTATTTGAAACATTGCTGAGATTTGTTAGCTTTAATATTTGATAATTATCATTTATATTTAAAATAAAACATTTTACTTTTGCAGAATTATAAAATATAAAAAAATCATAAATTAATATAACATGTCAGATACAAAAATAGAACCCATCGAATTATATGGACTAAGCCAGAAAGGTCATATAAAAAATCAGTTTGCAAAAATTGGAATAATAGGCGCTGGTGGTGTAGGTCGCGAAATATCATTATTAGTAAGCCAAAGCAGTATCGAAGTTGTTATTATTGAAATTAGCGAAGAAAGAATTATTCACGCTTATAGCGAAATGGAATTAATGCTTAATAAACAAATTGACCACTGGGGCATGACTTCGAGTGAAAAAAAGTTAATACTTTCAAGAATTAAATGTAGTTCAAATTACTCAAATTTAACAGGTTGCGACTTAGTTATTGAATGTATAAAATCAAAATCGAACGACCAGATGCTTGACCTTCGCAAATCAATTTTTATGAGAATTGAAGAATATGTTGATAACGATTGTATTATTGCCACAAACTCAACTGCAGCCATTATTACAGAACTTTCATCAGTCTTAAAACACAACGAAAGAGCATTAGGAATTCACTTTTTAACAACAAACCCAAATGCACGTATAGTTGAAGTTGTTAGGGGATTACATACAAGTTCTGAAATATACGATAATGCGGTAAAATTTGTTAAGATGATAAATAAAACTCCTGTTTTAGTTGAAGAATCTTCCGGTTTAATTAGTGTGCGTATTGTTTCAACAATGATTAACGAAGCATGCGATGTGTTTATGGAAGGTGTAAGTTCATTGGAAAGTATTGACCTTACAATGAAAAATTATTTCGGATTAATATTAGGACCATTTGAACTTGCCGATAAAATTGGTTTAGATAAAATTCAAAGCTGGATGGACGAGCTTTATGATGAGTTTGGTTATATGAAATATAAAACTTCACCATTAATAAAACGACTTGTCAGAGCAAATCATTTAGGACGTAAGACTTTACGTGGTTTTTATCAGTATGATGAAAATGGAAAAAGATTGTCGAAACAAGCAGAGTTACATATTATTGACATTTAAGATTGGGGAGACAAGATTGAAAAGATTGAGAAGAAAGATTGAAGAACGTCTTCATCAATCCTATCAATCTTATTCAATCTATATCAATCTTATTCAACCTGAAAAACATAAAAAAACAGAATATTAATAAATTGTAAAACAGAAGAAATGAAAATATTAGTTTTAAATTGTGGTAGCTCATCTATTAAATATCAAGTATTTGAATTACCTGTCGAAAAAGTACTGGCAAAAGGAATCATCGAAAAAATTGGAATGAAAGGTTCTTTCCTTAAGCAGGAACGGTTCGACGGCGATAATGCAAAATTAGTGGGCGAAGTATTAGACCATAAACAGGGAATTGAGTATGTGCTCGGTGCTATAACAAGTAAAAAACATGGCGTAATTGAAAGTTTAGACGAAATTAAAGCAGTAGGACACAGAGTTGTGCACGGTGCCGAAAAATTCAGTAAAAGTGTTTTAATTTCAAATGAAGTAATAGAAAAATTAGAAGAATGTGTAATAATTGCACCGCTTCACAATCCACCAAATTTAAAAGGAATATATGCTATTAGCCAGTTACTTAACGGTGTTCCACAATGTGCAGTTTTCGACACAGCTTTTCATCAAACAATGCCCGATTATGCATATATGTATGCTATTCCATATTCACTATATAAAAAATATGGTATAAGAAAATACGGTTTTCATGGAACAAGCCACAGATATGTTTCAAAAAAAGCATGCGAAATTCTTAATAAAGATTATAACAAAGTGAAAATAATTACCTGTCATTTAGGAAACGGGGCTTCAATTGCAGCGATTAAAGATGGTAAATCAATTGATACAAGTATGGGATTTACTCCCGTTGAAGGATTAATTATGGGTACACGCTGTGGCGATACCGACCTTGGCATTTTGACTTACATAATGCAAAAAGAAGAAATAGGAGTTGTTGCTGCAAATACTTTAATAAACAAACATAGTGGGATGTTAGGCATTACAGGTATTTCGTCGGATATGAGAGAAATAATAACAGCAATGAACGAAGGAAATGAACGTGCACGAATTGCAATGGAAATGTATGCTTACAGAGTAAAAAAATATATTGGCTCTTATGCAGCAGCAATGGGAGGTGTAGATGTTATTGTATTTACAGGAGGAATTGGCGAAAACGACCATTTTACCCGTCAGGAAACTTGCAAAGATTTAGAATACATGGGAGTAGAGTTCGATATAGAATCAAATAACAAAACAAGAGGAACAGGGATTTTGTCAACAAAAGAATCAAAAGTTACAGTTATTTCAATTGAAACTAACGAAGAACTCGTAATTGCTCAGGATACTTACGAAATTATAAATAAAATAATTTAATTCTTTAATTTAACGTTTGGCGCTTAAAAAAGCTGGGCATTTAGCCGCAGTCGGTGTCAAACCGCTAAAATGTTTGAAATTTGTTATTCGTGTCAAGTTGCCCATAACAGCCTGCTAAATTTTAACCGTGTGTTAGCAATTAGGCGTTATTCTTTTATTATCTTTTTAAATTTAAAAGTTTTACCGTTTTCAAGTTTTAGTAAATAAACTCCAAGTGCAAAATTACTTGTCTGCACGGTAGTTTTATTAACTATATTTCCTTTAAAAACTACCTGTCCCATTGCATTTAAAATCTCAAAGTTTATTTTTTCATTATTACCTTTAATTTCTATGATAAATTCATTGGAAACAGGATTAGGGTAAATGGCTATTTCTTCTGTTTGTATAGAGGTAATCCCAACGGTGGTAATTTGTACACATACTGAGGTATCGGAGCATGAGCCTTGTGTTATCACCACTGCATAATTCCCATTAGCAGTAGCAATAAAGCTTTGAAAAGTTTCACCAATAATAATCGCAAAGCCGTTATTACAATCAATCCATTGATATATACTTCCTGTTGCATTTGCAGTTATGGTTTCTGCAATTAAGGTCGTGCTTACATCAATTGCATTTTCTACCGTTAAATTGGTTGTTACTGTGCTGTCGCAGCCTTGATAAGAAGTTAATGTATCATGATAGGTTCCGCTCATCGTGTAAGTATTACTTCCTACTGTTACACTTTGTCCGTTACAAATAGTCAGGTTTTGAAAGAAAGGAGGAGGAGGGGCAAATCCTTTTTGATATTCATAAGCACCTATATCAATAATGCATCCGCTAATTCGCAGATTACCTGTTATATCTGTTGCCGGATAAGTGCCTACCGGGTTTCCTGCATCTATGCAGAGTGAACCCGCTTGCAATGACCAATCGGCAGTTACTCCATTAAAGCCCGTGCCACTACCGCCAGATGGTGTAACAAAAATAGGCTCTGAATTTATATTATTCTGATAAAAACCCGTGTAAGTCAGACTGCCATTAACAGCAAAAGCAGCACTATCGTTCTCAACATCGCAATAGTAAAAATTTGGGTCGCTGGTTTCATCGTCTAAATATACCTGCATACCATTTGTACTTGCAGTATTGCCCCAAAGAATACAATTTATAAAAGTGGGATTAGAATTGCTACAAACAAATAATGCACCCCCATTACTTGTACTGTAATTGTTTGCAATGGTATTGTTGATAACTGATGGGCTGCCTTCGTTGCAATAAATTCCACCACCATTATCACCCGTGTTGTTAGAAATAGTGTTGTTATAAATTGACGGGGTGCTATTGAGGCAAGAAATCCCACCACCATAAGACCCCGTGTTGTTAGAAATTATATTGTTTGAAATTGTCGGGTTGCAGTTCATGCACCATATTCCACCACCATACCCACTACTCGTGTTGTTTGAAATGATGTTGTTTGAAATTGTCGGGTTGCTGTTGTCGCCACATGAAATTCCAGCACCATTATTACACGTGTTGTTAGAAATGATGTTGTTTGAAATTGTCGGGCTGCTGTTTAAGTCACATAAAATTCCACCGCCACCACCACTAGCAACCATATTATTAGAAATAATATTGTTTGTAATTGTCGGGCTACTGCTTCTGCAACAAATTCCACCACCATTATTCCCATTGTTGTTTGAAATGATGTTGTTTGAAATAATATTGTTTGAAATTGTCGGGCTGCTGGTGAAGCAATAAATTCCACTACCATCATTATTAGCACTTCCATTTGAAATGCGGCAATTGGAGATAATGGCTTTTGAGAAGTTATTAAAATAAAACGCTCCGCCATTTTCATATAATCCAGTGCCTGTGGCTTTACCATATAGTAATTTGCAGTACATTATTTTAGAAGAGTCATTTGATGTAAAGATGTCAAAAAAACGTATGCCACGCCAGCCGTCAGTAGTATTGGCAGCAGTAAAAATAATTGTGTCGGCAGGAGTTCCGATTGCAAGCAAACGCCCTTGCACAAGCAGGGTGTAAGTGCCCTGAAATTCGACGTAAGTGCCGGAATTAATTGTGAGAGTCACACCGTTATTCACAGTGATGTCACAACTTACTTTCACCGTATCCGTCCATGTGGTATCTGTTGTGATATTTCCGCATACGTATTGGGCAAACGTAGAAACATTGGATAAGCATAAAAATACAATTAGCCCAAATGCTTTGTAAAATGAGCTTTTCAGAAGTTGTAGATTATTTTTCATATTGTTTAAATTTTAATTATTACAAAAGGAGTAAATTTATAATTATTTGTCTGAGTGTCGGCAAAAAACTAAATCTTTTTTCTTCATGTCTTTTTTTTCATTCTCATTCTCAAACCATTTTCTCAGTCATTTTCCCAGTCGCTGTCTTTTCTTCGCCTTGTTGGTAACGATTACGCTTGAAAAAGTTGGGCATAACCGTAGTTATTTTTAAACAGCTATAAAGTTACGAAATATTTTATAATTGTCAAGTTGCACAAAACCGCCCAGTTTTTACCAAACGTGTGTTATATGCTGCCAATATTATCTTTGAATTATTAGTCTTTGGTTTTCTGTCAAGTCTTTTGATTTAATTGAAACCATATAAACTCCGTTACTTAAATCCCCGATATTAATTTTCTGCTGATTTTGTTTCAGTATTTCCGATTTGACTAAAGTACCAGTGATGTCGTAGATGTTAATTTCCAAATCTTTATTGTTTGCATTATTGATATTCAAAGTAACAATATCAGTAGCGGGGTTCGGATAAATAATAATGTTTTCGTTTTGTGCCATTAATTCATTTACCCCTGTAATTGTATGAAAGTAATAAATGCTGCTGTCACCAGAATTTATAGCTGTGCCTGTGCTATTCCAGTATTTATATGTATAGCATTTCTTGAAATTATTTACATCATAGGTATAAGTGGATTGCCAATAATTAACCCATGTTGTGCCGTTCCATTTTAAGCGTAATTCACTTGTCAAGTTGTTATTGACATCGTATGTATAAGTGTATTGCCAGAAATTAACCCAGGCAGCTCCAAACCAGTTTTGGCCTAATCTAATTGTCAGGTTATTATTTACATCGTAGGTAGAGGTGTATAGCCAGCTATTAACCCAGGCAGTGCCGTTCCAGCTTTGACCTAATGCACTTGTCTGGTTATTATTGGCATCGTAGGTATAGGTGTATTGCGAGGAATTAACCCAGACAGTGCCGTTCCAGTTTTGGCGTAATGTACTTGTCTGGTTATTATTGGCATCGTAGGTATAGGTGGATTGCCAGTAATTAACCCAGGCAGTGTCGCTCCAGTTTTGGCGTAATGTACTTGTCAGGTTATTATTGGCATCGTAGGTAGAGGTGTATTGCCAGTTATTAACCCAAGCAGTGCTGTCCCAGTTTTGGACTAAATAATTTGTCAGGTTATTATTGGCATCGTAGGTAGAGGTGTATTGCCAGTTATTAACCCAGGCAGTGCCGTCCCAGTTTTGATCTAATTCACTTGTCAGGTTATTATTGGCATCGTAAACAAAATTTATTTCTTTATAATATGGATTACCCGCCCATCCATTGGTAAGTGTATCCCATTCCCAATGGTAAATACTATCATATAAGGCGATTAAAGATTTTGTTTTAAGTTCCGATGTGGTTTCTTTAGCAGGTATAGTAAATGTTTTTTGTTTTTTAAAAGGCGATAACCATTCCTGTTGCCCATTTGTTATCAACAAGGCATCTGACATATAGCGGGTTGATGGAACAGGGTGTTTGCTTTGTGCATAAGCACTGCTCAATCCACCAACTATGGCGGAGAGTAAAATAAAAATTGTAAATATTTTCATTTCTATTTTGTCAGTGATTATAGTGCTGACTCCGCACTTTTAATTATTATTTTGTTTATTAAAGTTAATCTCGTGTCGTTTCTATTGGTTGCATATAACGTCAGTCTGTCTAAAAACCTTTTTTTAAAAATTTTTAATCAAATATAAGGCGATTAAACGAGAGAAAAAAATAATTTTTAGTAACCGTTGGTAAAATAAATCGAAAAATAAAATGTCTTATTTTTGAGCTTATGGGTTTAACAAAAGTCAAAATAAAAAATGCAAGTACTTTCAGGTACTTTCTAAACTCATTTATACCTAAAATGTTAATTATCTTTCGTAAATTATAAACCTTTTGTTCAAATTGTAGAGAGTTTGCAACTTGTCTAGTGCTCGTCTAAAATCGCATATAACGGTTCAATGTTGGATTTGGCGGGCTTTTTCTTGCACAATCTGTCAAACCGCTAAAATATTTGAACCTTGTTATATTTATCAAGTTGCCCATAACAGCCTGCTAAATTTTAACCGTGTGTTACCAAACGTACTTTATTTTGTTATTACTTGCAATATGCTCATAACTTACTGAGGCTAATTTAAGTATTTTTTTCGTCAGGGTGGTTGTGTGTCGGGGTTTTAATTTTTGTGAGAAGGGCTTTTTTATTTATTTTTTCAGTTTTTGTCAAGTTGCAGTATGTTTAAACAAAGCGAGGGTTGGCAAAAAGTGAAACCTCTTTACGCTTTTTTGCACTTCGACAGGCTCAGTGTGAAGGCCATCACTGTATTGCGAGAAAGCGTAATGTGGTTGAACTTGTGAGTAGGGCATAAGTTGTCAGGTTGTTGTTTGTTTTATGACATTGTGGCATTAAATAATGAGTGCGTATCGTTGTTTCCTAAAAATTAGTCGTTGTCTGCTAAGTTCAATAGCTTGTCGGATAGAATCAGTTCGTTGTCTGCTAAATTCAATAGCTTGTCTGATAAAATCAGTTCGTTGTCCGATAAGTTCAATAGCTTGTCTGATAAAATAAGTTCGTTGTCTGCTAAAAAGGTAATGTCCAAAAATCTGTGTAAATGATATTATATATTAGTGCGTATAGTTACCCTAAAAACAGGTTAAGCAAGTTTTGTAAACTTAATTTTACTTATTTGTTTATATTCGGGACTTGTTGCACCAAAAACGGATTTTCATATTTTTTTGCTTCTAATTGTGTATTGTATAGTGATGTTGGAATAAGATAAAGGATTTTATTACGGTTAATACGTGCATTACTTAAATCGGTTATTGCATTTATTACTGCTGTGTTCTTTGCTTTCATTGATGCAAGTAAGGTGTTAAGAGCAGTTATTTTTAAATCGGCTTCGTTTGGATTATATCCAGTGTCGGTAGCTAATAAATTAACAAGTTTAGCGAAATTGTCGAGGCGATTGTCGTAGCTCATTTGTGATGTTGATATTTCTTTGTGCTCTTGCTCGGATAAAGTTGTTGTTGCCGGAATATCGGTAGTATCATTTATTAATTTTTTAGCTTTTGGTGTGGTTCTTTGCCCCTGAAGTTTGCGGGTTATGGTTTTAGCGTCTGCAACTTTTTGTTCGGTAACTTCTGAACTTTCGAGTGCATTAAGGATTCGTGTTATAAACTTACTGAATGGTTTAGGTGCGAAAAGTATTTCTCTTTCATCGACAGCAACAGAATATGCATTGAATTTGGCTTTAACATTTGTCATTGCTGTTTGGGAAGATGTAAGAAGGGTATTTAAGCCAGTTAGTTTTAATGAAGCTTTTGCAGGATTGTAGGGTACTCCGTAACCTGTGCAAACTGAAATAAGTTGTTCGAAATTTGCTACGTTTTTAGCTGACCGCCTTCGATACCGGTGTGCTTTGAGATTTCATTAATAGTTGCCATGATTGAAATATTTAATTGGTTAGTATAACATACTAACGCTTATTGTTAAATATTATTATGTAATGTGCAAAATAATTTTATTGGGGTTGGGGAAACCGACTTATCATGAAATTATCTGCAACTTAACATTGTAACATGCTTAATTATTGGTGTTTCCAGTTTAACGGTTAAGATACTTTGAAACCTTACTTACAATATTAATTTAGACATTAATGTCAATAATTTGTTAGGTGTAAATGTAAAGAACTTGAAATAATATTATTTTTTGAGAATTAATTATTTTTTCTTTTTAGTGTTTTTATCTTCTTTCAACATTTTTTTGTGTCCTTCTTTCAATTCTTTTTTAATATCGGAAAGTAGTTTTTCTTGAATTAAATTTTCAGGGTTCTTACCAACATTCTTTTGAACAATTCCTCTTACCTCTTTTCCAACCTGAAAATGAGTTTGTTCTAAATTAGCTTGACCTGTTATACCTTCGTTTTTTATTCTTTCTTCAGTTTGGGTAACTCTAAATAAATTTGCAGCTAATTCAGTTCTCCCCATATAATCCATTAGTTTTCCTTTTTTTACTCCACGTTTTTTTTCTAATTGCCAAGATGGCATATTATACATTCCTAAATATCCAGCATTATGAAATTTCGCAAAATCAATTAGCCCTGCTTGTTTTACAACTGATGCTAATGACTTATTTCCTTCTGTTAACTCTTCCCTTATTAATAAACGGTCTAATTCATTATTGTTTTGAATATACAACTCAAACTTACGTGTTTGTTGGGCAAAATAAACTTGTGCTTGTGCAACTTCAACTTTTTTAGGGTCGCCATTCATTACAGACATATAACAGGCAAAACGAGTAAGTTTAAAGTCTTGAACATTATGACCGTCCTTTTCTCTTAGTTCTGCAATAATATTCTCATAATGTGGAATGTTTAAGGAAACGAATGCTTTTGTTGCCCTGTCCAATACTTTCTGAAATGACTTCATGTCTTTATAACCGAGCATGGTCATAAGGTCAGAAGCCCACCAATATGTTATTCCATTTTCAATTTTAAAATCTTCAAATGATAATGAACCATTGTTTATATTTTGAATTTCGTCCATTGTTAAATAATTATTTTACGTGATTATTAAGTAATTAGTTATTGTTCATAAAATATCAAAATCCCCAAAGGGTATTTCTCTTTGTCCATATCTATCCTGAACCATTCTTTTAAATTTTATTTTTGAATCTGAAATAGCCGCAAGGGTTTCTATTGAGGCAATTACTTTCAATAAAGCTTCTCTTCCAGATTCTTTAGTTAATGACTGATGTAATCTAACTTTATAATTACCCGAATCTGTTTTAGGCGTTTTTTCTTTTAATTTTTCAAAAACAAAATATCCTTTAGGCATATTTTTATAAACTAATTCTTTTGTAAGTTTACCTATAAACAAAGGCTTCCTTTTGATATTTTCTGGTGTAAATGGAATTTTCCATAATCGAAATATTTCCTTATAAAAACTAAGTTGAAATGTTTTTTGCCATTCTAAGATTTCTTCTGAAATAAAAAGTTTTAAGATTGTTTGTAATTCTAACTTTTCTCTATCATATTGATAGCCTGTAGCCTCGTCTATTAAAGAAATTATACCTACTTTAGCAAAAGAACGAACAAGTATTTCGCATTGAGTAGCTATTATTTGTTGTCTTGGAGATAAGTGGATATGTTTTCTTGCTTCTAATATTCCATCACAAATATCAACAAGGATTGTAGCTTCATATCCGTTTATTTTCGATTCTCCTTTATAACAAATTAAAGGCTTAAAGTGGTCCAGTTCTTTTTCTTTATACACATAAGGTTTTAAAGATTTTTGATTCAAATGCCTTAATAACCTGGTACCTGCAGTTTGCTTTCCTTCTTCAGCCTCATCAACCATTTTAAGAACATTTTGCATTGCCCTTGCTGACAATACTCTTGTTCCATCTTCTAAAACATAACAAGGTATTTTGTAATTACCTAAAGGTAATTCACCTTCATATTTTACCTTGTTTTTATTTTCATTCATTTATTATAAGTTTTTACAGATAGTAAAAGTAATAAAAATAGGATAAACATAAACTTTGTAGTTACATTTTTTAATAAAAAATAGTTTATTTGTTAAAGATAATAAATACCACAAGTATTTCAAATATATCATAATCAATTAAATTACATTTCCGTTATTTTTTTTACAAATTTATGAATTTTATAATAATCTTTATATATATTTTTATAATTTAAAATAACGGATAGCAGTACACATGGGGATTATCATCATCATTTGCCTACTACAATTTTTATTTCTTCTTCTGATAAATCGTATAATTTATAAACCAATACATCTATTTTATTTTCGTTCTCGGTGCTGTCTTTTCCACTTTGTTTTTGAGTAATTATTTTGTCAACCAAAGTAGCAATTTTATTGGCTTCTGTGTCTGCTGGTTTAAAAATAGGAATTTCGAGTAATGGTTCTTTGT
>MENF01000107.1:8577-8719 GCA_001769035.1 Bacteroidetes bacterium GWA2_32_17 | reverse complement strand
TTTTCCATTTTTTTCCAGAAATTTCCTGACATGGTCCTGATATGCTTGGACTGTTCGGTAAGAATAACCTCTCCGCATGCCCTCTTTTCTTATTCGTTCGTTTATGTCCATAATAGGGAATATAGGCAGTTCTTATTTATAT
>MENF01000107.1:0-8310 GCA_001769035.1 Bacteroidetes bacterium GWA2_32_17 | reverse complement strand
TGTCTTAACAATTGCCTTATATTCTGCATTTTTTATAAAAGATTTTGCATGAACAGGAGAGACTTCATAATAAGAATGTGAACCTTTAATAATTGCTGGGTATTCTTCTGTTTTAATTAAATATTTTATCAATGTAACACCTCCGACAATTACAGTTAAAGAAAGTCCAATCTTACCTGTAATATTCCAAAATTTATTTACAATATTTTTACTGTTCATATTATATTGCTATTTGTTATTATGAATATCATTCCAAAATATATATTTATTTCAATTCTTAAGCATTATTGGTAACGTTTGAAGCTACGTAACGACGAGCATTTACTTGCAGTCGGTGTCAAACCGTTAAGAATTCTATTTAATGTTAAATGTGTCAAGTTGCTCATATCTGCTCGTTGTTATCGTAGGTGGTGTTGAACTAAATCACGCAAGCGTGATAGCTTTAAAAACTTTTTCAAAACAAAAGTACTAAAAATTCAAATAAGTTTATTAAATCGGGTTTTTATTAATCAATTAAATTTTATATCATGAAAAAAAAACTGAACTTACATTAATTGAAAAAGCTATCGAACAAGTCGAAGGCTTTGAAAAAGTTTTTAAAACTTTACAACAACAAGTGGCTATTCGTGGACAAAGCAAGAGTACGTTAAGTAACTATGCACGACGAATAGCAATTATCAGTCTGCATTTTAACAAATTGCCACAAGATATAACTGATGATGAACTTAACGAGTATTTAACATCGTTGGCAATTAACCCAAAATCACCATCGCGAAGCGGCTTTAAACATACGGTATATGGCTTACGTTATTATTTCCGCCACATTGGATTAAATAAACGAGCAATTAATTTGCCATCAATTAAAGAAGAATTTCGTCTTCCTGTGATACTTAACCGTAGCGAACTTAAAGAACTATTTGTAGCACCAGCATTACTAAAGCATCGCATAATACTTACCCTAATATATTCAGCTGGCTTGCGATCACAAGAAGCCATTAATCTTAAAATTTCTGATATTGATTTTGAACGTAAAACAATACACATACGTCAAAGTAAATACAAGAAAGACCGTATGGTTCCTTTATCAGAATATATGGCAAAAGGTTTAAAAAAATATTTGTCTGTAGAAAATCCTTATGTATGGTTATTTAATGGTAAAGAATTAGATGGACGCTTTAGCGTTAAAGGATTGAGTTGGGTAATGCGCGAAACATTAAAAAAAACAACTATCACAAAAGATGTAAATTTACACTCGCTTCGGCATAGTTATGCAACCCATTTGTTAGAAGATGGGCTAAACATTGTTACAGTAAAAGAGCTACTCGGACATGCCGATATATCAACAACTATGATATATTTGCACGTTGCACAATGTTCGGTTATAAAAGCTCATAGTCCGTTAGATACTTTGTATCAGAAACAATGTGCAGTACAACATTCGAAGTAGCTCAAATTATTGAGCGTTTTAGCATACAATTTCAGCAACAATTTGAACCAAACATTTTTATACTTCGAACATTAAACACTATCCATAAATGCAGAACCGCATCGCTTGGCGGACATATCGAAAAATGCGATTGTTGTGGAAAAATTCGTGTTAGTTACAACAGTTGCAGAAACCGAAATTGCCCCAAGTGCCAATCATCCAAACAGGCTTTTTGGGTAGAAGACAGAGTTAACGATGCTTTAAATGTAAAACATTTTCATATTGTTTTTACCATTCCCGCTCAACTCAACGAAATTTGTTTGCTTAATAATAAATGGTTTTATAACACTATGTTTGCCTGTGTTGCAGAAACATTACGCACATTTGGTTACAGTCATTACGGGGTAGAAAGTGGGGCTATTTGTGTTTTACATACATGGGGTCAAACTTTGTCTTTTCATCCCCATATACATTGTATTGTACCTGCTGCGGGTATAACGCTTAAAGGAAAGGCAAAACGAATAGGCAAGCAAGGGAACTATCTTTATCCTGTGCAAATGTTAAGTGCCACTTTTCGTGGAAAAATGCTTGAGAAAATAAAGTTTCAATTAGCTAAAACCAAAGTGTTGTATAAATACAAATCTTTGCTTAATGTGCTTTGGAAAAAGCCATGGAACGTGCATTGTGAACCACCACTTGGAAATTCTAAACAAATTGTAAAATATCTTGGAAAATATACGCATCGTGTCGCAATAAGTAATCAACGAATTAAAAATATAGACGAATCGGGTGTTTCGTTTTTTTATAAAGATTACTCCGATAAATGCAAACGAAAAATATTAAAACTCAGTGGTGTTGAGTTTTTACGGCGATTTTCGATGCATATTTTGCCATATCGTTTTGTAAAAATCAGGTATTATGGTATTTATAGCAGTAAGGGGAAGTCGTTATTAGCAAAAACAAAAAAAATAATAGCAAAACCAAAAGAAACAATACAAGAACGATTACTTCGTCTTACAGGTTTTGATGTTTATAAGTGTCCATTTTGCAAAAAAGGCAAGATGTTTGAGATAGGAATACTTCCAAGAATTCGTTCACCAATAATTCGGCTTTTTAAAACAAAATTATATGTTGATAATTAACTGTTTATTTAACCTGCCAAAATGGGAATGGTTGAATATTGCTTATAAATAAAAAAAAGCAAATAATCATATAATTTCATAAAAAAAACAAATAGAAAAATAAATAAATGATTTAAAGAAACAAAAAAACTGCACAAATAATACAAAATTACAAATCTCTCAACAAACTTTGGGTTTGTAAAAAACCTTGATAACCCCATAGATAAAAACGCATTTTACAAGTGTGATGTAGTTCAACTTGGACTTCATGCTGGGTGCTGCGCACCACATGAAGTCCTATGTAAAATAAGTTGTTTTTACCCTTCAAAATAAGGGCAGTTACAACGGGTACGATAAATTGGACTGGTTCAACTTTGTTGTTTTTACCCTTCAAAAATAGGGTAGTTACAACTAAACTAAAACCAACCCAATGCACAGGGGTGTTGTTTTCATCCTTCAAAAATAGGGTAGTTACAACTTAGTTGAGGCGTGTAAACTAATGAACGTGGTTGTTTTTACCCATCAAAATAAGGGCAGTTACAACCAATGGCTATTTTACAAAAAACATCCATACGTTGTTTTTACCCATCAAAATAAGGGCAGTTACAACTTGAAAAAGACGATGAAACTGATTGGAGTCGTTGTTTTTACCCATCAAAATAAGGGCAGTTACAACCGCAAGGCATTGAGGCGTGGCATAAATCTGGTTGTTTTTACCCATCAAAATAAGGGCAGTTACAACCGCGATAATATATATTTCTTGTCGCCTGATGTTGTTTTTACCCATCAAAATAAGGGCAGTTACAACACAACAGGAACTACAAATATTATAATGAATGTTGTTTTTACCCATCAAAATAAGGGCAGTTACAACTTGAACGAATTAATTAAAAAAGTAAGATTTGTTGTTTTTACCCATCAAAATAAGGGCAGTTACAACAGTAGATTTATTCTTTGTCAGGTTGTATGGGTTGTTTTTACCCATCAAAATAAGGGCAGTTACAACCACAAAGTTGCAATTTTAACAAAGAACCCCGTTGTTTTTACCCATCAAAATAAGGGCAGTTACAACTGTTGATGCTGTTTGGCATTGGTGTAATAAGTTGTTTTTACCCATCAAAATAAGGGCAGTTACAACCAATAACAAATTTATCAGGCGTTATTGACCGTTGTTTTTACCCATCAAAATAAGGGCAGTTACAACTGATAATTAACGATGGTTCATCTGTGTCAGGTTGTTTTTACCCATCAAAATAAGGGCAGTTACAACTCTATAATTTTATTTAATTCTTCTTTGTTAGTTGTTTTTACCCATCAAAATAAGGGCAGTTACAACAACTGTAGTCAGATAACCTGCCATATAACCGTTGTTTTTACCCATCAAAATAAGGGCAGTTACAACATAGAAGTTGTAATGTCTTATCAAATAATGAGTAAAATATCTTTTTCATTTATAAAAAGCAGTTAAATGTCAATTACTTTCTCTATTAAATTGTTTATTTTTTCTGTGTAAACAGTAAGAATTTGCTTTGCATATTCGTTTTTATTCCAATTTTTTATAAATAGCTCCATTGTTTTCTTTTGCGGAAACTGGTTATGCGAAAAAGTATTACGAACCATATTCAAAAATGTAAACTCCTGTTCTGTAATTAGATTCTTTTCCAATAACCAAAATAAATAAGGTTTATGCTGAATATTTCCCGTCTGTATGTTTCCGTTCTTATCTTTATTCAGTTCTTTTATTCGGTTTTCATTTTTTTTAATTATTGCCGATTCCAAATCGAAAATTAAGTCAAAAACAATATCTTTTGCTTTATTGTAAGTACCTAATTCGAGTTTTATTTTTTCCATAGTGATATCTTCTGTTTCGAAATATTCAAAGAGTTCTGGTAATCTGCGATCGAAAATATATTTTTTTAAAACTGAATATTCTTTACGTTTCCGGGTTTCGGTTATGTTTTTGCTTATTATTATTCTATCATTTTTATTTACATTATCACCAAAATCATCAAATGATAATTTTCCTAAAATACTTTGCTTTATTTCAATACTTTCATTCATCAATGTGTCTACATTCTCTAATTTTAGTTCCAAATTATTATCTACAAGTTTTTCAAACATCAATAGCATCATGCAGTCATCTTCCTGTAATATTCTGATATCTTTTTCAATACTTCCAATTTTGTTTGCCATGCTTTTTTCAAGATCTTTTATCATTAGTGGAGGAAGTTTTCTACCAGTACTATTTTCCTTTTCTCTTCTGCTACTTTTTAATTTAAAAACTTTTTC
Organism: Bacteroidetes bacterium GWA2_32_17; assembly: GCA_001769035.1. GTDB lineage: Bacteria > Bacteroidota > Bacteroidia > Bacteroidales > GWA2-32-17 > GWA2-32-17. Next base: position 3,474 of record MENF01000107.1, on the reverse strand, counting down.
TGCAAATTCAGGATTTATATAATCTTCAAATTTTGATTTTGTATTAATTTTAAAATTCAGTTTTTTATCTTCAAAAGAGTATTCTCTTTCGGCATTATAAAAACTTTGAGTTTTATCTTTTCTACATTCTTTCCACCACAACTTAAACAATTCATTATAATTTGTTTTAGGATTAAATTTAATGTTGTTTTTTGAAAGGTCTTTAATTAAAAGTTCTTTTAAATAGTTATCAAAAAGATTTGTTGGCAAATCTACTGGTTTCTTTTTATCAGTTGTTTCTTTGCCCTTTGTTATATTTTCAAACCATGTATCAAAGGAAGATTTTTCTTTTTCTAATTGTCGTAAAGTAAATGGGATTTTTGATTTATCTTTAATTTTAACAACTGTTTGAGGTTTAAACTCCATTCTATTTAATCTTTTGTCGAATACTTCAACTTTTTCAATAAAATAAAAGTTTTTAGCAAGCCATGATGTGTCATTTTTATTTAAATTGTTTCTATTATCAGCTTTTTCTTCTAAATACCTTCTATATAAATCGGAAGTGTATCTATAATCGTAAAGAATTATATTTTTTAAAAAAGGATGCCCATCCGATTCATTTAATTTTAATTCGTTATTGCAAATGTGTATGAATAGTTCTTTTTTTTCTTTGTCGGCAAAAAGAGCAAGACATTCCTGCATTTTATCATAATAGAAAGAAGTTATTTTTTTCTTTTTTTCTTCGCCAATAATCATATCAACAATATCTTTTGCAATAAAAGTTGCCATTTCGCCAATTTTCGGGGCTTTTCCCTTTTTCATTGCTTTAATCCTGTCCATGCAATCGCGTTTCATTAGCTTTATCCTGTCGGATATTGCAGTTTTTTCCTGAACATCGGCTACATTTAACCAATAATCTAAAATCCGGGTTGGTATTTGTTTTACATTAAGATTGTATTCTGCTAATATTTGATTTAGCTTTTCTTTTCTATCGAGCAAATATTTTAAGGCTTCTTTCTTATAAGCACTTTTTTCTTTTCTACCCTGACTTCTTTTGTTAAAGGTGTTAAAATCTGTAAGCTTGGATTTAATTGATTCGATAAATTTTTTATTAAGGATTTTAGAATTATTTATTTCAATAAAATCATTTATTAATTGTTCCGTTTTACCGTTTTCAAGATATTCCAACAATATGATTTTTGGTAGTTCGTGAATACTTAAAAATGCTTCAGGTAGTGGTTGTTTTAAGTTAAACTTTACTTTTTTATCTGTATTTCTTGAAATAAATATAGCTGAATCTTCTTTACGGGAAATACCGATTTTATTATTATCAAAATTATAATGCGGAGCGAATTGTTCAAAATGGGTTTTGCTTTCGCTTTTATTTATTTTATTTAAAACATTTTCTTCATCATTTAAGTGTTGAAGTTTTCCAAATGCTTTTGCATTTTCAACAACCGTTCTTGTTTCGTCTTTGCCTTGTAATGTTTTGGTGTATTCGTCCAACACAACTTTACCTAAATCAATCTGAAATTTCCAATTTTTAAATAATTCTTTTTGGTCGATGAATTTTAATGCAAAATATGAGAACCTGTTTTTGTTTCTTACTTTTTTGGTAATGTTTTCGATGTAATTTTCGTAATCATCAATAGTATAGGGAACGCTATTCTCCAATACATTATCAATTTGTTCGTCTTCAAGTTTTGGTAGAAAATGTTGTTTCTCATTTTCAGATATTACATTGTAAAGTGTTTTCGGACATTTGTTTAATTCATTTATTAATTCTAATGAAAATGCCTGTTCTGTGTTTTCGCTTACAAATTTATCGTGTGGTAAATTGATACAAAATGCCATCAGTACTTCTCTTTTTGCTTTAAACGCTTTTGTTTGTGTTCCCTTTAGTCCTTTTATTTTACTTATAAATTGAAAAGCATTTTCCCTGTCCAGAAACATAGATGTAAAAAATACGATACCATCCTGTGTAATTGTATTATCATTTTCTACAAGTTTTGCTTCCTCTGCCAAACAAAAATCATTATCTGAAAAGACATTTATAAATCTGTTTTTTGTATATTGAATTGCTCTGGTATAATTTATATTTAAAAAGTCTTTTAACTTATCAGAAACTTTTGTTTTTCTCTTGTTTTTTTTTTCGGTTGAAAAATAGTGTGAATAGTCGTTTCGGAATTCATTTATTTCACTAAAAATAATTTTTAGAGTATCTGATAATTCCTTAAAATCTTTACCGAAATTATCTTTCAGACTGATTTTCTCTTCTTCGGGTAGTTTTTCAAAATCGAAAACTTTTACAATAGGCAAATATCTTATTAAATTTGAAAATATATGATTTTGTTTGTTTTTAAAAACTTTATTCTCTTTATCTCCCAAGAAACTATTTGAAATTTGTTCTTCGTTTTCAATTGCGGTTATACCAAATTTTTCGGCTAAATGATTGCTTACATTATAAATATTTAACCTTGCCATATTTAAATATGCCCCAAAATACTGAGGGTCGTTACCCCATGTTCTTTTGTTTTGTTCCTGAGTTTCTACTATTTGTTCTTTACTTAAATTTTCCATAATATTAAATTTTTAAATGTTAATTTTTATTTTCGTTCTTATGAATTCTTTCAACATAATAGCTCCACAAAATTTTATCAATATACTTTTCCCTTAACCAGCGTGCTGTTGGTATAATTATAAAAAGCATGATTAAGTTAATTATTAAAATCCATATTGCATTTTCTCTTTGTTCATATGTGTAACAATTGCAAAGTGTTATTGCCATAATAGCTATTGATACAGGAATTAGAAATAATGAAATAACAAACATATTTCTAAACCAAAAATACAGGCTTTGAAAATTTTTTGATGGTGCAATTTTATTATTCACTTCTAAATAATAATATGCAAAGTCGAACAGGTTTTCTTCTGCTTCATCTTTTTTTACAGCTTCATCATTGTGTTTTCTCAATGTTTTATACTCTTCATTTAAAAATGGAATTGTTTTTTTTATAAACTTATTTTGCATAGAAATTTTCTGAACAGATGGCATAATAATGTATTTAACCCATTTATTTTTTTTCAATAAACCAAAAGTAAATACATGAACAAGCACTCCTGCAAATAAGGATAAGCATATTAATAAAATATTTTCACCAAATTTGCCTTCGATACTAATCAGCGGATGGCAACCAAAAACAAGTTGCTGATACAACAAGATTACTGTAACTAAAATAAATCTGGGTATCAAAAAAGAAAGAATTTCGTAAAATGAAAATTTTTCCATAATTATTTTTTTTTATTTTGTTTCAACAATTTTTATTTCTTGTTCTGATAAATCATATAATTTGTAAACCAACTCATCAATTTTTTTTTCGTTATCGGTGCTGTCTTTGTTTTGTTGTTTTTGTAAAATAATTTTGTCAACCAAAGTAGCAATTTTATTGGCTTCTGTGTCTGCTGGTTTAAAAATAGGAATTTCGAGTAATGGTT
>MENF01000106.1 GCA_001769035.1 Bacteroidetes bacterium GWA2_32_17 | reverse complement strand
TAGAAAACAATTGTGTGACCATTGTATTAACTATTGTGTGACCATTGTTATTATTGTTCATTGTTTGCAGGTTTTTCTTCAATCTTGTTTTTCCAATCTTATCAATCTTATTTTCTCAATCTCCTCAACCTTAATCTTAACCTCAAATATAATCAATCCTTTCAATCTTTCTTTTCAATCTTTTTACAATTTTCCACAATTTTATTTTCTCCCAAAATCCGCTGGAATTTCGCCCCAAACCTGAGTTAGCCATTTTAATATTTGATTTGAATATATGTTTTCTTTAAGCCAGTTTTCGGCTCTTTCAATTAAATTAAATAGTTCTTCGTTTTTCTCTGTTCGTTTTAATTTTGTATTTGCCTTTTTCTTTTTAATCCACGAAATTGCTGTTAAACTGTCGGAATAAACAGGAATTTTTATGTTTTCTTTTTTACACAATGCAAGTGCGTGAACAATTGCAAGAAACTCACCAGCATTATTAGTCCCGTCATCAAAAGGACCCATTTTAAAAATCACTTTTTTTGTAGCTGTATTAACGCCCTGATATTCCATTTTTAAAGTAGAGCCACTACACGCAGCATCAACCGAAATACTATCTAAAATTGGCTTTTCGTTTGTGTTTAGAAATAAATCTACTGAACTTTGTTTTTTTATCCATTGAAATGGTTTGCTGAAAGCTAATTGAGCTTCTTCTAATGTTTTGTATGATTTATATTGTGCATTTTCAAAACCTTCAACTTGCATTTTGCAATCGTTCCAATTATCGTATATGCCGGGTTTTATTCCTTTCCATACAACGTAATATTTTTTTTCTTTACTCAAAATTTCTTATTTATTTATAAGACCTAACAGGTGGGATGTGAAAAATATTTTTGTTTTTTCACCCTTTTTTTTAATCACCACTTTTAAATTCCCCCTCTCTACGTATAGAGAGGGGGCAGGGGGTGAGTCAAATAAGAACGAAATCAAATTGTTTAATTATTTTCTAACTAATACATAATCAATATATTAAAAAATACAAATTTTACATATTTAACACCCCACCTGTTAGGTCTATAATCTATTTTTAAAAACTCAAAAGTATTATTTTTTACCTAAAAATTTATAGGTTTTTTCTAATCAAACAAGAAAAATTATATCTTTACCAATAAAATTAACTGAAATGAAAAATATATTTTTAATTGTTTTTTGCTTTGTGTCTGCAATAACATTTGGTCAGAACGAGGCACGATTACTTCGATTTCCAGCCGTTTATGGCTCTCAAATTGTTTTTTCTTATGCCGGTGATTTGTATTCGGTTTCAACAACTGGTGGGGAAGCTCGGAAACTTACTACTCATAAAGGTTACGAAATGTTTCCACATTTTTCGCCCGATGGAAAGTATATCGCATTTACAGCCCAATATGATGGAAATACGGAAGTTTACGTTATGTTGTCTGATGGCGGCGAACCAAAACGTTTAACATACACAGCTACATTGGGACGCGATGATATTTCGGACCGTATGGGACCAAATAATATTGTAACATCATGGACAAACGATAGTAAAAAAATTATTTTTCGTTCCCGAAAACAATCATGGAATGATTTTATTGGTCAGCTATTTCAAGTATCAGTTGATGGTGGAATGTCTGAACAACTTCCTTTGCCTTCCGGTGGGTTCAACAGTTTTTCGGCTGATGGTAAAAAGTTTGCTTTTAACAGAGTAATGCGTGAGTTTAGAACCTGGAAATATTACAAAGGTGGGATGGCTGATGACGTTTGGATTTACGATTTCGACTCTAAAAAAACAGAAAATATTACAAATAACATATCGCAGGATATGTTCCCGATGTGGGTAAATAATGAAATTTATTTTTGCAGCGACCGCGACAGAACAATGAACATTTTTGCATACAATATTACTTCTAAAGAAATAAAAAAAATCACAAATTTCACAGAATATGATGTAAAATTCCCTTCATTAGGTGATAATAAAATTGTTTTTGAAAATGGTGGATATATCTATTTGTTTGATGTTAAAACACAAACACAATCGAAAGTAAATGTTATTATTAATGATGATAATTTACAGGGAAGAAATCAATTGAAAGATGCTTCAAAATTTATTGACGATTTTAGTATTGCTCCCGATGGAAATCGTTTGTCATTATCGGCTCGTGGCGATATATGGTCGGTTCCCGTTAAACAAGGAATAACACTTAATTTAAGCCAAAGTTCGGGCATACATGAACGTTCGGTTGCATGGTCGCCCGATGGAAAATTAATAGCATTTTTATCTGATGCTACTGGCGAATATGAAGTTTATGTTCAAAAAACTGATGGAAGTGCTGTTCCAGTTCAACTTACAAAAGATGCCGACACATATAAATTTTCTGTAATGTGGTCGCCCGATAGTAAAAAAATACTTTTTAGCGATAAAAAATTTCGCTTGCAATATGTTGATGTTAATTCAAAAGTTGTAATTAATGTTACACAAAGTAAAACATGGGAAATAAACGATTATTCTTGGTCGCCGGATAGTAAATGGGTTGCTTTTTCCGACAGGTCTTTAAATGCAACAATGTCGCAAATTTATTTTTATAATGTTTCAACAAAGTCTATAATTGAAGCAACGGATGTGTGGTATAATTCTAATCAGCCATATTTTAGTGTTGATGGAAAGTATTTATTTTTTACTTCCGACCGTGATTATAATCCAACATATAGTCAAACCGAATGGAATCATTCATATTCTGATATGTCGCGTATTTATTTTATAACATTACAAAAAAACACTCCAAATCCTATTGGTCCTACCAACGACGAAGTGAACTTGAATGCCCCATCTGAAAAGAAGGATGCTCAACAAGATGAAAAAATTGTAATACCTGATGTGAAAATTGATTTCGAAGGTATTCAACAACGTATTGTGGCATTACCCACAAAAGCTGGAAATTATTGGAACATTAGTCAAGTCGGAGATAAATTGTTTTATGAATTTCAGTCGGGCGAAGAAACTGAAGATTCTTTAAAATCGTATAACATTAAGGACAAAAAAGAAACATCGTTAGGGCAAGTTGAAAGTTATGAAATTACAGCTAATCGCAAAAAGATGCTTGTAAAAAAAGAAAATAAGTATTTTGTTATTGAAGTTCCATCTACTGAATTAAAAACTGATAAAAATATTGAATTGGGAAATATGAATGTATTAATTGATAACAAAGCTGAATGGAAACAGATATACGATGAAGCTTGGCGTCAAATGCGCGATTTTTTCTACGACCCAAAAATGCACGGTCTTGATTGGAAAAAAATGCACGATAAATATGCGGTTTTATTGCCTTTTGTTAGCAACCGAAACGATTTGAATTATATAATCGGCGAATTAATTGGTGAGTTAAACATTGGTCATTCATATACAGGTGGTGGCGACAAACCATCAACCGAAAAAATTTATACTGGATTGTTAGGTGCTAAAATCACTAAAGATGCTTCAGGATATTTTAAAATAAATGAAATAATTGAAGGTCAAAACTGGGACAAAACGTTACGTTCACCGCTTACCGAAGTTGGTTTAAATATTAATGAAGGTAATTTTATTACTGCTGTAAATGGTAAATCAACAAAAAATGTTATTGATATTTACACGTTGTTATGGAATACTGCCGAAAAAGAAACTGAACTTTCCATTTCAACAACAGCTTCCGAAAATTCTTCTCGAAAAGTTATTGTGATACCAATAAAAGACGAGAATCCGCTTTATTATTACAGTTGGGTTCAGGGTAACATTAAGAAAGTGAACGATGCTACTAATAATCAGGTTGGGTATATTCATATCCCTGACATGGGGGTTGAAGGATTAAACGAATTTGCAAAATATTTTTATCCACAATTAGCCAAAAAAGCATTAATTATTGACGATAGAGGTAATGGAGGCGGTAATGTTTCGTCAATGATTATCGAACGTTTACGCCGCGAATTGGCATTTATGGGAATGGCTCGTAATCAAATCGAAGGAAATACTAATCCTGAGCAAATGCTTCTTGGTCCAAAAATTTTGCTTGTAAATAATTACTCAGCTTCCGATGGAGATTTGTTCCCATTTCAATTTAGAAAAATGGGTTTAGGTAAAATTATTGGCGTTCGTACTTGGGGCGGTGTTACTGGTATCAGGGGTTCTTTACCATTTGTTGATGGTGGCTTTTTATATAAACCCGAATTTGGTCATTATGCCGCTGATGGTAGTAATTGGATAATAGAAGGACATGGTGTTGACCCCGATGTTGTTATTGATAACGACCCTGCTAAAGAATTTGAAGGTGTAGATGAGCAACTTAACAAAGCCATTGAATTAATAATGATTGACTTGATAAATAAACCACAGGAAAAAGGTAAAATACCGGCATTCCCGGATAAGAGTAAATAAGTTTAACCAGTTTATAGTTTCGAGTTCAAAGTTTTTAACAACCAAAAACCTCAAACCAAAAACCTCAAACCAAAAACCTCAAACCAAAAACCTCAAACTAAAAACCTCAAACTAAAAACCCTAAACCAATAAAAAAAGTTTCGGGTTTATGGTTTATAGTTCAAAAATGTTCATAGTTTACTATTCCATTTTTGTCATTCTGAGTGATTAGCGAAGAATCTGAATATTGCAAACTATATGTTGTTAATTGAGCATTGATTTATTTTTGAATTTTAGAATTTGTTATTTGGGTATTGGATTAGTTTTTGAATTAAACATCACAAATATATGAAAATACTGTATGGTGTACCAGGTGAGGGAATGGGGCATGCTACCCGCAGTAAAGTTATTATTACTCATTTGCTCGAAAATCATGATGTAAGAATTGTTTCGAGCAACAGGGCTTTTGAGTTTTTGAATAAACAATTTCCAAATAGAGTTTATGAAATAAAAGGATTAAACTTCGTTTACAAAGATGGCGGAATTGAAAAACTTAAAACTTTGCAAAGCATTTTAAAAAAATCGCCACACGATTTATTTGAAAATATAACAACATACAAAAAAATACATAAAGAATTTATTCCTGATATTGTTATAACTGATTTTGAAACATCGGCATATTTGTATGGGAAATTTTTAAAAGTTCCAATTATTGACGTTGATAACATACAGGTATTGAGCCGTTGTAAACTCGATATTAAAATTCCAAGCGAAGAAAAATTTAATTATAATCTGGCAAAAACAATATGCAAATATCGTGTTCCTGATTGCAACCATTATTTGCTTTCCACTTTTTTTGACTCGAAAATAATTAAGGAAAATACTGAATTTATTCCTCCAATATTAAGAAATGAAATAATAAATGCAAAAACAGTATATCAAAATCATATTTTGGTTTATCAAACTTCATCAAGTCAGCAAAATCTTACGAAAATTTTAAATGAAGTTGAAAATGAAAAATTTCTTGTTTATGGCTTTAATATTGATGAAGTAAAAGGAAACTGCATTTTAAAAAAATTCAGCGAAGACGGTTTTATTAACGACCTTGCAACTTCAAATGCTGTTATAACAAATGGCGGCTATTCGTTAATAAGCGAGGCTGTTTACTTAAAAAAACCTGTTTGTTCATTTCCAATTAAAAATCAGTTTGAACAATTTATGAATGCCGCTTATATCGAAAAACTCAGTTATGGAAAACATTTGACAGAATTTAATTCAAAAGGAATTTCTGAATTTTTAGATAATTTAAATATTTATAGAACAAGCATTATCTGTTACACCCAAAAAGGTAACGAAGATACTTTCAATAAACTTGATGTGCTTTTATCGAAGTATAATTGAGTTTATTTTTTTAAAATTATTTATCTGTAATACAGTATTTTAATGTTAAGTATATAATCTTTACAAAATGTTTTAAGCAAATGCTTATAAATGGTTGTAAACAATTAATGTTGGATATATCATACATAGCTACTAGTAAGTGCTAATGCATAAAAAAGACGTGCCCTAAAATAATTAAGAAAAAATTTGGAAAATGTTGTCTAATTAGTTAACTTTGTGCCATGAATCTCGTAAGACAAGTAGTAGCTTATAAAAACTATTTTCTAGACTTTTATACTGAACAGACAGACAGTGTTCAGGCTAAAATTGAGTGGACATTAAATTTAATTAGAGTAACAAGGCAAGTACCTGAAAAATATTTTAAACATATTGAAAGCAAAAAGGGACTATATGAAGTAAGAGTTGAAGTTGGTGGGAATATTTATAGAATATTTTCATTCTTTGACAAAGGGAATCTAGTTGTTCTCGGAAATGCATTTCAAAAGAAAACACAAAAAACACCAAAACGAGAAATCGAACGAGCACTTAAAATAATGGAGGAATATAGCAATGAAAAATAAAGCAAATAAAAATCTAACATCATTGGACGAACTCCTTGACAAAAAATATGGAAAACGAGGAGTTAAAAAGCGTGAAGAATGGGAACAAGAATTTGAAGCATTTAGACTTGGTGTTCTTCTTGAAGAAGCAAGAATTAAACTAGGCATGACTCAAGAAGAACTTGCTGAAAAATGCGGAACTAATAAATCTTATATTTCACGCATCGAGAACAATGCTAGCGACATCAGACTTTCTACATTAATGAAAATAATTCAACAAGGACTTGGTGGGCATTTGAAACTATCACTACAATTCTAATATAACAATATGCACTAACACACGTTTAAAAAAAACTGGGCTTGTGTAGCAACTTGACAATTATAAAATAATTCGTAACTTTGTGGCGGTTTGATAATGACGTTGGTTAAATGCCCAGATTTTTTAAGCGCCAACCGTTATTTTAAATTCAAACAATAAATGAAAATATTTTTTTTTATGTTTGTAACAAATAATTTAATAAATTTGTAATAGCAATTTTTTAATAAACTAAAGCAAATGCTTATAAATGGTTGTAAACAATTAATGTCGGATAAGGTACACATAGCGATTAGTTAACTTTAAGCCGTAAAAAAAGACAGAGATTCGGAATATTTGCAGCAAAATGACAAAATTGTGGTATTCCCCGACACACAAAAAGCAAGAGTGTTTACTGCCCGTCCCTGCATGCATCCCTTCGCAGTCACACACATGCTTTTTTTCCGACCCTTCATAATATTATTAATTGTATTTTTGAGAAAATAAAATATTCAATGACTAAAGAACAAGCAAAAATAGAAATCGAAAAATTAGTTCAACGTTTTGACTTTCATATCAACGAATATAAAAACAGCGATTATAACGAAACTCAAACAAGGCGAGACTTCATTGACCCGTTCTTTAAGACACTTGGTTGGGACATTGACAATGAACAAGATTATGCAGAATCATACAGAGAAGTAATTCACGAAGACAAAATAAAAATTGCAGGAGCAACAAAAGCACCCGACTATTCATTTAGAATTGGTGGAGGAAAAAGATTATTTTTTGTTGAAGCAAAAAAACCAAGTGTTGCAATTAAAGATGATATTCATCCTGCATATCAGGTCAGACGCTACGGATGGAATGCAAAATTAGCAATAAGCATAATCACCGACTTTGAAGAGTTCTCAATTTATGATTGTTCAAAAAAGCCAAACCCTACAGACAAAGCATCAGTTGCCCGAATTGAATATTTTACTTATAAAGATTATCTTAATAAGTTTGACTTTATTTGGGAGACTTTTTCAAAAGAACATGTATTAAAAGGAAGTTTCGATAAGTTTTTACAAAACTCTGCAAATAAAAAAGGTACAGCTACCGTTGACAAAGAGTTTTTACAATCGCTTGACAAATGGAGAACTTATTTAGCTACTTCTATAAGTTGGAATAATAAAGGCCTTGACGAAGATGAAATTAATTTTGCTGTTCAACAAACAATTGATAGAATAATTTTTTTACGAATTGCAGAGGCCAGAAGTGTAGAGGTTTATGGAAATTTAAAAACGGCATTAAAACAAGGTGATTATTACCAAAATCTTTTTAAAATATTTCAGGAAGCAGACGACAAATACAATTCAGGAATTTTTGACTTAAAAAAAGATAAAATAAGCAAGAATTTAAAAATTGAAAATAAAATTATAAAGACAATTGTTAGCGAATTATATTATCCCGAAAGTCCTTATGAATTTTCTGTTTTATCGGTTGAAATTTTAGGCAGTGCTTACGAACAATTTTTGGGAAAAACCATTTCCATTGACAAAGCACATCATGCAAAAATTGAAGAAAAACCCGAAGTAAGAAAAGCCGGAGGAGTTTATTACACGCCTCAATATGTAGTTGAATACATCGTAAAAAACACAGTCGGTAAACTAATAGAGGGAAGAACACCAAAAGAAATAAGCAAAATAAAAATAGTTGACCCTGCCTGCGGCAGTGGTAGTTTTTTAATTGGTGCTTATCAGTATTTGCTTGACTTTCATAAAAATTATTATTCTAATAATGGCAAGCCATCAAAAGTAAAAAAGGAAAATACTTTAACACCTGAAGGATATTTAACAACGGCGGAAAAGAAAAGAATTTTACTCAACAATATTTTCGGAGTTGATATAGATGTAAACGCAGTTGAAGTAACAAAGCTCTCATTATTGCTTAAATGTATGGAAGGCGAAACAAATGCTTCTATTAATTATCAGTTTAAATTGTTTAACGAAAGAGTTTTACCAACACTTGACGAAAATATTAAATGTGGGAATAGCTTAGTTGGTACAGATTTTTATAGTAACCAATTAGATTATGGTGATGAGAAAAAAATAAAGCCATTTAACTGGCATAACGGATTTCCTAATATTTTTAAGCAAGGTGGGTTTGATTGTGTGATCGGAAATCCGCCATATTTAAAACTTACCATAAGTAACAGCGATGCTGATTTACTTTCCTATTACCAAAATAATTTTAATTCTTACTCGGGTGGTAGTTCAAAAAATCTATTCCAGTTATTTTTAGAAAAAGTTTCTAAACTTTCGCCCAAAATATTTTCTTTTATTACTCCAGAAGCATTATTAACAACTGACAGTAACGGAAAAATCAGAGAAATTATTTTAGAGAATTTTAATCTTAATTCCATTGTAACGTTTGACCATTTTGTTTTTCAAGACGCAACTATTGGAACAACAATTATAGTTGGCGAAAAGAACTCAAAAGAGAAAACTAAAATTGTAAAAATCGACACAACTCAACAACAAAAAGTAATTCAAGAAATTAAATTAAACAAAAGTCTTGAATCTTGGGATGTTTCCTTTGACGATTCAAGTAAACTATTTTTCAAGAAAATTTTAAGTTCCTCAAAACTTATGGGCGAATTAGTTGAAATGTCAAAAGGCATGGTTGTAAAAAATCGCAATGATATACTAACGCAAACTCCAACAAAAAAATCTTTGCCATTTCTTTTAGGTAATTGTATGAAACGATATAGTTATTATTATGACAGATATGCAGAATATGAAAAATTAGAAATTATAGGAGGCACAAGAGATTATAAAAAACAAACTACTATTCCTCGTTTGCTAATTCGAAGAACAGGAAGCAGTTTATGTGCTACATATTCTGACAAACAAGAACTAATCGAAAGCACTTTATATATTTTACGTAGTAATAAAATAAATCTTAAATTTCTTTTAGGATTACTTAACTCAAAATTTCTTTCATTTTATTTATCTAAACGGCTTGTAACAAATTCACAAGGATTTCCGCAAATTCTAATGGGACAATTAGAACAACTTCCAATTGCTACTGCAAATAAGGAAATACAAAATGAAATTGAAAAGTTAGTTGAACAAATTTTGAAATTAAATATTGAACTACAAGAAATAAAACTACAATCAAAAGTGTCGCAAAATCAAGGTAAAATTGATTATTGCGAAAACAGAATAAATGAAATCGTGTATCAACTCTACGATTTAACAGAGGATGAAATTAAAATAATTGAGGAGAAATGAAAATAAGAACAGATATTGAAATTCAGGAAAAAATAAATGATAACATACTTAATAAAAACAAGTATGTTGAATGGTTATGCCAAAATAAAACCGAAAAGCAAATGGAGAAATTATTGCATAACCTTGAGAAGATGTACAAATTTGCTGTTCAAAAAAAAACAACAAATCATATTCAACTGATTAATTTATGGAAAGACCAGGTTAACACCGCATTGAAAAATTATTCAAACTACAAACACCTCTATACGATTATAAAAAAATTTAATAAAAACAAAAAAATAACTTCATTCGAAAGAATGATCGTAAATAACAATCATGATTGGTTTTACAATAGAATTTATGATTTAGCGGAAGAGGAAATAAAAATTGTAGAGGGGTAATAAAAAAATGGTAATTCAAAAAGTTGTATATTCGCATTTCATAAAAATATAACATCAAAAAAAAAAATATTATGGCTACTTTAATTTCCGACCATGAGATAAAGAAATTACTTGGTTCAGTTATTATTAACGGGGACATTACATCGGTGAGACCGAATTCGTATATACTTAGGTTAGGAGAAGTTGGTGAATTCTTAAATGCAAATAAAGAATTTGAACTTGGAAAGAAGAAAAAGGGAATTAAAGTTCCCCCTGGTCATTCCGTTGCGTTAACTGCTTTCGAGATATTAGATTTTAGCAGAGAAACTGTTGAAAAAATATTTCCAAATATCGATTTACATGCAATTGTCAGCCCAACAACTGACCTTTCTCGTGAGGGCATAGTTGCTGCAACCACTCATGTTGATTCAGGTTATCATGGAACTTTGAATTGGACCATCACAAATACTTCAAGCGAAGAGCGCAGGTTTGTGTTTAAGGAAAGAATATTCCGTCTTGTAATTTTTAAGTTAGAGAAAGACGAAAGGCCCGAAAGTGTCTACGATGGAAATTATCAAGGTGAAACAGGTTATATCCGTTCAAAGCGTGGTGGGGCACCTGTTGGAATGAAAGAAGAAGAATGGGAAAATTCATTAGTAGATGGAGGTCCAGAGGTTCTTCTTGAAGGTCTTATAAAGTCTGGTTATCCTTGGAATATTTTAGGACAAAAACTTAAAGCCATTGATCTTGAATTAAAAAATGTATCTAATGAATATGGGGCTATTTATGATTCCATTGAGAAGTTGACTACCAAAGTAACTGATTTAGATGGAAAATCTAATCAGCTTTCACAGAGTATTTCTGGAAGTATTAAGGATACCTTGTCATCTGAAATTAATGCAATCCAAAATAGATGGTTAATTGGTGGAGGAACACTACTATTTGTTTTCATTGGGCTGATTCTTACTATAACAGGTAATCCTATAGCTCTTCAGTTCTTGAAATACAATGCGATTTGGATAGGACCTATACTGGTAATAGCTGGTATTGTTGTATTCTATTTAATCTCGAAACGAGCAAAGAAGCATTAATTTGGAAAAATTAGGAAAAAAGAAATAAAAAATGGAATACACTGACTTTACAATAAGATTAATAATAATCTTAATTCCATGAATTATTTCAACCTTAATAGTTGAATCAATAACAATTCATAAGAAATGGACTCCTTTTAGGTTTATTATTAGTTCTATTTTACTTGGTATAATATCTTTTGTTATTTTACAACTGCTTTATTGGCTAATTCAATTATTTCAGGTTTGTAAAGACGATTTTGTATTTAAAAATTTACATATATGGGATGCAATAATAAAAAAAGATAATGATGTTCATTTAATTGAAATTTTATTTTGTTTACCACTTTCTTTAATTATTGAGTATATAATTTCTTATATTATTCAAAGTAAGAGAATTTTTAAAATTGCACAAGCATTAAAAGTGTCTAATAAATTCGGAGATGATAGCCTTTATTATCATTATCTTAATAGAAATAATGTTGATTGGGTTTACATAAGAGATATTAAAAATGGGCTGACTTATCTTGGTCAAGTAGATTCGTGGGCAGAAGATGAAAATAATAAAGAGTTATCATTAAGAAAAGTTACAGTTTACAATTATTCAGATAGTAAAGAATTGTATAAAATAGATGAAGTTTATTTAAATTTTTGCAATAGAGATATTATTATTGAAGTACCGAAATATTAACTAAATAAATTCAAACAATGGAAGAAGAAAATCAAATACCTAAAGTAAAACCTTTAAATGAAGGTATTGAGAAAGCACAAACAAAACCAATGAGGGATTCTCAACCACCACCTCCACCGCCTTCTCCTCAAAAGGAAAGTGCCCCACCGCCTCCACCTCCGCCACCTACATCAAATGAATGATATTCTATTAATAAACTTGTGCATACATAAGTATGGCAAAAATTAAATTTGCTATGACAGACGCAATAAACAAAAGAAAAACGTCTTATAACATTTTGCAGATTTAGTACGTATTGTCTTGTCCTAAAATATGTTTACACTAAGAAGTGTAAAAAATGGACAAAAAAATAATTGAAGCAGGAAAATGAACAAATCAACGCTCCCTTCCTTACGCTGTCAAGCACATTGGCAAAACACACAAACTCTCGTATTAGCCAAATTTTGCCAAAGAGCCTTCCAGCCCGTCCCGCTCTGACACACGGGCTAAATGACATTGCTGCAAATTTGACACTTCGGAACATTAAACAACGAAATAACGGCCTAAACGCTAACACACGTTTGTTAAAACTGGGCGGACATGTACAAATTGACAATGACAACAAAATATAAAATATTTAACGGTTTGACACTTCCTGCTGCTTAATGCCCAGTTTTTCCAAGCACCAAACGTTAGCAAATAAGCTTAAAAAGAAAAAGTTAGCGGTTTGACTAAATAATAAATAAAAAATAGAATATGAAATATCACCATATCTTTATTCTTATAGTTATAATAATTGCTTTATATTCTTGTGACAGGTGCCATGAACCCGGAAAAGAAGTACATGGAAATTTTAATGCATTTTTTAATATTCATAAAAATAATCAAATATTATACACCTTACAAACATCTATATGTGATAGCATTGGTGAATATTGCGTAGATTCTGTCAAACTTTTTGATTTTAACTTTAACCTATTACCTCTTTCTTATAGTTCTGATTCTAGTTCATGTATTTTTTCTTATCTTCCAATTTATAATGAATCATCTGATTATTTAGCAAAATCGCAGGTGATTTTAAAAATATTTTATCTAAAATTAAACTATTTAGATACTGATACTATTGAAATTAAATATTCATTGGCATACAATAGAAAATGTAAATATTATTATTTCCAAAATGAAACTGTATTTTATAACAAAAAAGAAATTGAGGTTAACGGACACTTTGATGTTATAGGCTTTATAAAATAAAATTCAAACATGCATAATGCTGACTAAAAAAAGACTAAATTAGCCTCAGTTGTTTTGACACAAACTATAAGTAATGAGGAAAAAAGTTCATTTGCTAATACATAGGACTTCATGTGATGCGCAGCACCCAGCATGAAGTCCAAGTTGAACTACATCACGCTTTTAAAATGCGTTTTTATCTATGGGGTTATCAAGGTTTTTTACTAAGTAGAGTCTGTCCATAAAGTCAGTGTCTGAACTATAATGTTCGAGTTTGAGGCTTGCGAAGTTTTGAAAACCAAGGAGTTTACTAATGTAAATGACTGTTTTCAAAACAAGTTTACCCCGTAGCGAAGCATACTGGGGCATAACGAAAAAATCGGACATTATAGACAGACACTAAGTAGTTCAAAAGTTTTTAGCCTACTTTTTTGTCAATTAACCCGTACATTGTTTATATGTTAATAAATTTATGCAAATTATTGTATTATTATTATTCAACTTTATATATTTGCAAAAACAGATTTAAGATTATTATGAAATTAAAAGGAGTTATGGCAATAACCGGTTATCACGGTTTATTTAAAGTAGTATCGCAAGCTAAAAATAGCATTATTGTTGAATCATTAATTGACGGCAAAAGAATGCCTGCATTTAATTCGTACAAAATTAGTTCATTAGAAGATATTGCTGTTTTTACAGATGACAAAGAATTACCTTTGTCAGAAATATTCAAAGTAATGCTCGAAAAGTTTGAAAAAAAGCCTTCTATTGATGTTAAATCATCTAATAATGAGCTTATTAAAGCTTTTTCAGAAGTCGTTCCTAATTATGATAAAAACAGAGTTTATGTTTCAGATATAAAGAAAGTTTTTTCATGGTACAACATGCTTTTAGCTAAAGATATGCTTAAAGAAGAAGTTGAAACTAAAGAAGAAGTTACAAGTACCGAAACTGAAAAAACAGACGTGGAAAAGAAAATTACTAAAGTTGCTAAAACTACAAAAACTGTAAAACCAAAAGGAACTAAAACAGTTAAAGCAACAAATAAATCTAAAAGTCAAACTAAAACTTCTGTTGTCAGAAAATCAAGTAGTTCAAGCTCATCTAAATAGAGTTTGTCTATAAAGTCAGTGTTTGATTCAGAACTTAGCGAAGCTCCCGATTTATAATTTGTAAAGTTTTGTTTAGCAAAACTAACAAAATTCTTTGTCGGGATAACTGCCTGCTCCGCATAAGCGGAGAACATCTTAAAAACTTGAAGTGAGCATGTCGAACAATAAAATTAAAATAATAACGCAGTAGTTGGCGTTTTCATGCAAACACTGATTAAACAAATCGAACACCAACTACTAAAATATCGTCAATCTGTTCGTTGTTGCCCATCCATCGCTCAATATTATATTCTAATTGTTTTTGTTGTTCGTTTACAGATAAATTATTTATTTCGAGCAAAAACTTTTTAAATCTCGATTTCATAAACTTTTTACCGTCTATACCGCCAAATTGGTCGGCATAACCATCGCTAAACATATAAAATGTATCGCCGGTATTATATGAATAATATTGAGTATTAAATAGTTTATCATCAGTAGTATAAACACCAATTGGCATTTTATCACCTTTTAGTTCAATTAGTCCACAGTATTCAGTCTTCAGTTCACAGTCCGATTGCTGACTGCCGACTACCGACTGTTGACTGCTGACTATATATAAAGGATTATTAGCTCCCGAAAACTCTAATTGATTTTTGTCTTTATCTATTACACATAACGAAATATCCATTCCATCTTTTTGCTCACCAACTCTTCCGGTTTGATGCAACGAACGTTTAACATTTATTCTTAATTGATTTAATATATCTCCGGCTATAGGATTATTAAATTTAGTAATAATTTCATTTAAAAATGCAACTCCGAGCATGCTCATAAATGCTCCTGGCACTCCATGCCCGGTGCAATCGGCAACAGCAATATATGTTCTGTTTTTAATTTGTTGAATCCAGTAAAAATCGCCACTAACAATGTCGCGTGGTTTAAACAAAATAAAATGTTCTGGAAGTAAAATGTTAATATTTTCGAGTGGTGGTAATACTGCGTTTTGAATTCTACTAGCGTATAAAATACTATCGGTTATTTTCTTTTGTTGCGATGCTATTTTATCGCGATGTAAAATTACTTCGTCTCTTTGTGCTTGAATTTCATCTCGTTGCGATAATATTTCTTCGTTTTTTTGTTGTATCTCATTATTCTTCTGATTTAAAAGTTTATTTGCTTTTCTTTTTTGTTGTAATGTATTGTATAGCATTACAGAGAATCCTATAATAATAAGTAATACTAATCCGATACCGTATATAATGAAATTTCTTTGCTTTATTTCTCTTTGTTTTTTATCAAGTTCAAGAGTCTGAAGTTTTTTGTTTTTATTTAATACTTCAATTTCATGTTCTTTTTTTTCAGTTTGATATTTTGTTTCAACTTCTGTTATTTGTTTTAAATTATCTGCTCTAAATATAGAATCGCTGTAGTTGTATGCTAATTCTATATAATAATACGCTTTGTCGAATTTAGAAATTGTTTTATATGCGTCAGCTAAATTACTTGATGCATTAATTATTAAATTGCCTGTATTTATTTCTTTAGCATTATTAAACGCTTTATTCAAATGAACTATTCCTTCGGAATATTTTCCAATATCTACTTCTGCTTTTCCAAATAAAGAGTTTATTTGATAAAGAATACTTGGTTCTTTAGAATTAATATTTAATCTGAAATATTTGTTAGCAAATTGCAATGCTTTATATGGTTCTTTTTTTTCTAAAAAAAGACTCGAAATATTTACATATGCATGGCTAAGTAAATAATTATTCGAACATTGCGTAGAATAAGTTTCTACTTTAATATAGTTTTCTAATGCTTTATCGAAATTGCCTTCTTTTTTTTCATAAATGCCTAAATTCAAATAACAATATGCAGCACTTTCAAAATCTTTTTGTTTTAATGATAATTCTAATGCTTTATTAATATATTTTTTTGCTTTTTCGTTTAATTTAATATCATCGTAATTAGCACTTAGGTTTATTAAAGATTGAATTAATCCGGTTGTATCGTGTATTTCTTGATAAAGTTTTTCTGAATTAATATAGGGTTCAATAGCATCGTTGTACATTGTTAATTCGCTATAGTTTACGCCAATGCATGTGAATGCATCGGCTACTCGTTTTTTATTTGAGATTTTTTGAAAATACGGGATTGATTTTCTATAATTTGTTATTGAAATTTTATATTTTCCTTTTTTGTAATAGTAATCGCCAAATCTGTAATAATATTCTCCTAATCCTTTGAAATAATTATTTGATATTGAATATGATTCAATATCTTTCATTAATTTAATAAAATTGGTTGTATCGCTATCCAAATAATTGTATGTTAAATCAATCATAAGATTGATTTTTTTAATTGGATTATGTTCTTTGTTAATATTTTTTATTAACGTTGTTTTATCTTTCTTTTGAGAGAATAATTGTATGCTAAAAAAACAAAATATAATAAGACCAAATAATCTGCCCATTTTTACTCAAATCTAACACCTATTAATAAAATATCATCAACTTGTTTGTAATCTCTTTTCCAATCAAAAAATGCTTTTCTTACAATTTCTTCCTGTTCTTCACTTTTTAAATTGCTTATTTGCAAACATAAGTTTTTTAACGCTTTGTATTTGAATTTTTTACCATCTGGTCCGCCAAACTGGTCGGCAAAGCCATCGGAAAACATGTAAATATAATCATTTTTGTAAATTGTTATTTCTTTTGTTGAAAATGGCTTTTCTTCGCCATAATATATTCCTATGGGCATTTTATCGCCTTTTAATTCAAGAAGTTGGCAGGAGGCAGTTGTAGTAGGCAGTTCGTGCATTTCACTGCTTACTGCTGGCTGCTGACTGCCTACTGCCGACTGCTTACTGCTGACTATATAAACAGGATTATTTGCACCGGAGATTTGTAAAATTTTGGTTTTTTCATTATACCCAATAATCGAAATATCCATACCATCTTTAGAACTCTCATCGCTTTCGGTTTGGTGAAGCGAATAAATTATTTTTTCACGAAGATTATCAAGTAATTCGCCCGATGAAAGTAAATTGTATCTGTCAATTATTTCGTTAAGAAAAGCTACGCCAAGCATACTCATAAAGGCACC
Organism: Bacteroidetes bacterium GWA2_32_17; assembly: GCA_001769035.1. Lineage (GTDB taxonomy): Bacteria > Bacteroidota > Bacteroidia > Bacteroidales > GWA2-32-17 > GWA2-32-17. The sequence continues at coordinate 49,373 of MENF01000106.1, read as the reverse complement.
GGGAACTCCATGACCAGTGCAATCGGCAACGGCGAGGTATATTATATCACCTTTTTTTCGGGTCCAATAAAAATCGCCGCTTACAATATCTCGTGGGTGATAAAAAATAAAATGCTCGTTAAAAAGTTGACTTGTTAATAAGTTGAGAGGTAAAAGGGCTTGTTGTATTTTACTTGCATAAGTTATGCTGTCGGTAATATCTTTGTTTTGAACTAAAATTTTATCTCGCTGTGTTGCTAAAGAATCGCGTTGTGCTTCAATTTCGTCGCGTTGGGTTTCAATCTCTTCTTTTTGTTGAATGATTTCTGAATTTTGTCTCGAAATTTCGTTGTTTCTTAACTTTAAAAGTTTGTTAGCTCGTTTTTTAATCCTATAACTTCTATATATCAAAACGCTCATTAAACCGAACAAAATCAAAACAATTAAAACAAAATACAAAACAAGTTGTTGCTTTTTTAAATCAGCAATACTTCTGTTTAATTTAGATTTTTGATTGTCTATTAATGTTTGTTGTGATGAAATTTCTGTTCTTTGATTATCTATTTTTGATTTTTGTATTTTGTATTCATCAATTTGTTTTTGTAAAAGTTTTTGAGTTTCTTTAATATCTTTTTGTTGAATTAGTAATTTTAATTGTTGTGTTTTTAGTATAGCAGATGTTAAGTTAAGTGCTTCGTTTTTATTAAATATGTCATTTTGCAATATGTGAAGTTCATCTTGTTTAAAGTTTAATTCTTTTTCTTTTTCTGTAATATTGTTGCTTAATTTTAATATGTGTTCTTCTTTTAATTTTATTTTGTTCTCCTGTTCTTTTAAAATTATATTTTGTTGTTCAACAGTTTCTTTTTCAGTTGCTAATTCTTCTTCACTTTTTTGGAACATCGTTTCCCAGTCTGCTTCGTAATTTTTAGCAACAACGTATAGCATTGCTCCAACTTTCATTCCTCTTGCATTAATGTTTTCTTTGTTAATTTCAACTTTTTTTAAAGCATTGCGTGGAAAAAAATTAATCATTGTTCCTTTAAATGTGTTACAACTATCGGTTACAAGTAATGTTGACCATTGGCTGATTACTGAGTCAATTTTCGGAACTTCGTTATTACTCGAATTGCTTATGTAAAGAATTGGTACATATTTAATTTCATTAATTTTGCTAAACCGTACAATCTCAATTTTTTTCCATTTTAACAAACGATAACTGCAAATTTTCTTTAATAAACTGTACATGGTTGTATCTGAGCCATATACACCAATTTGAAATTTTTTTGATTCTTTTAATTGACTCTTATTTTTCCATGTTATATAAACTCCAAAATTATATATATGCTCAGCTTTAATACGGTCTTTTATAGTTATTTTCTGAGAATATGAGTTAAATGAAACCCCAACAAATAATATTACCGTAACTAATATTTTGTTTATATAATTCATTGTAGTTTAAAATGTAAAAGTACAAATATTATTAAATAAAAAACGCCCTGTGTTTACAGAGCGTTTTTTATTTAACAACGAATAATTTTATTCTTTTTTATTCTTGCAGCACGATTTACCGCCTCCGTGATTACAACTCTTTGAGCAATTTCCACCTTTACCTGCACCCATTCCATTATATGAGCATCCGCCTTTATTTGCATTTGCATCAAAAACGATTTTTTGTTTGTCTGTTAGTAATGCTCTAATGCTTTGTTTGTTTGCTGCACAAGTTTTCATCATATCACCTTTAATTGCAGATATTTCGTCAATTGTTTTATTAATTGCTGTCATGTCGGCTTTATCGGCAGATTGTAAAGTTTTTAAATGTGCGTTTTTCTCGTTCATCTGATTTTTAAAACCAGTCATGGATTTAGTGTGAGCTAAAGTTAAATCTTCAATTTTTTGTTTTTGAACATCAGTTAAATCTGTAATCCCGTTAATACATCTTTTGCAATTATCAGGATTCGGTTCTGTGCTTTTTGGTTGAGCATATACTAATTGACTACCTACAAAAAGAAAAGCAACCATTAACAACGAAATTAATTTTTTTGATTTTTTCATAATTATTTATTTTTTTAATGTTTTTCGTTGCTTTGACGTAAATTATTTAATTAGGTTTAAATTTGAACATTAATTTTTTTAATAATTATTGTAAGTATCATATTATCAAATAAATAAATTTATGAAACTATTATTAATTAGTAATTCAACAAATGCCGGAGAAGAATATTTAGGATATCCTACTCCAAATATCAAAGAATTTTTAGGAAATAAATGTTTAAATTGTATTTTTATTCCTTTTGCTGCTGTTACTTTTTCGTATGATGAATATGAAGAAAAAGTTCAAAAAAAGTTTAATCAAATTGGACATAATATTAAAAGTATTCATCACTTTACCGATAAAATCAAAGAAATAGAAAATGCTGATGTAATTGTTGTTGGAGGTGGAAATACTTTTCAACTTTTAAAAAAAATCCAGGATTTTGGGTTGTTAGATATAGTTAGAAAAAAAGTATTAAACGGAACTCCATATATTGGTTGGAGTGCCGGCTCTAATGTTGCATGTCCTACAATAAAAACCACTAATGATATGCCTGTTGTTGAACCATCTTCATTTGATGCATTTAATTTAATAAAATTTCAAATTAACCCACATTATTTAGACGCAAATCCGATAGGCCACGCTGGCGAAACACGCGAACAAAGAATTTTAGAATTTATTGAAGTAAACCCGGATATTTATGTTGTAGGTTTACGTGAAGGGTGTATTCTAAAAATCGAGAATGATTCTGTAAACTTGATTGGCAATAAAACTATTCGATTGTTTAAAAGAAGTGTTGAGCCATTTGAATTATCTAAAAACGATAATTTTAATATTTTAATGTAGTTGTAATTATAAGAATTACAATAAAATAGGTGTATATAAAATGAACTCGTAAATTATAAGATTTCTATTTGGTGGATTTATAAAAAACTTGTAAGTTTGCGGTTTATTTTAAAGAATTAATTTATTGTTCGATTATATAAAATTTTTATCAAATGCAGAATAAGGGAGCGATTAGATTTTTTGCGATAGCACTTGCTTTAGCTTGTATATATCAATTATCATTTACTTTTGTTACAAAACATGTCGAAAAAAATGCACGAAGTTTCGGTAATGGCGATTTAGTAAAAGAAGCTAAATATCTCGATTCAATTGCAACAGAGCCGGTTTATAATTTTCTTTGGTTAAAGAAATATACTTACCGCGACTGTCAAAGTCAGGAAATAAATCTTGGCTTGGACCTTAAAGGTGGTATGAATGTTACTTTAGAAGTATCTGTTGTTGATGTTATTCGTTCGCTTTCAAACTACTCAATTGACTCAACATTTAACAAAGCGTTAAAACTTGCAAAAAAAATGCAGGAAAGTAGTCAGGAAGATTTTATATCATTGTTTGGTAAAGCATTTACACAAACCGACCCAAATGCAAAACTTGCTGCACTTTTTATATCAAAAGATCTTAATATTAATTTTAATACATCAAACGAAGATGTACTAAAAATTATCAGAAAAGAAGCCGACGGAGCTATTGATAATTCATTCAATATTTTACGTAACCGTATTGATAAATTCGGTGTTGCACAACCAAATATTCAAAAACTCGAAACTACGGGTAGAATTCTTATTGAACTTCCTGGTGTTAAAGACCCCGACCGTGTTCGTAAACTTTTACAAGGAACAGCTAATTTAGAGTTTTGGGAAACTTATGAAAATGAAGAAGTTTATCCATTACTCGAAAAAGCTAATGTTATAATTGCTGAATTAGAATCGGCAGGAAAAGAAGATGTAAAAGATACAATTAGTAAACCATCACTTTTAGATGAGTTAACTGCCGATACAACAAAAAAAGCTGATACAGCAATTACTGCTAATAAAGATACATCAAAATCATTACTTGATGAAATGAAAGGTGATTCTTCGAAAAAGGATACAGCTCTTTCGGCTCAACAATTTCAAAAACAAAATCCTTTATTTGCTGTTTTATACCCAAGTGTTGATAATGAACGTAAGCTTGCTAAAGGCTCGGTTGTTGGTTTAACTCAGTACAAAGATACTGCAACAGTAAATCGTTACCTTGCTTTAAAACAAGTAAAAAGCATTTTCCCTCCAAACTTACGTTTTTTATGGACTTATAAGCCAATAAAACAATCAAATGTATTTCAACTAATTGCAATTCGTTCAACAAGCCGCGATAATCGTGCTCCTTTAGATGGAGGTGCAATAACCAGTGCAAGAGTTGAATTTGGTAATACAAAATCAAATGCTGAGGTTTCAATGTCAATGAACCCCGAAGGTTCCAGAATTTGGGCTCGTTTAACAGCAGATAATGTTGGAAAACAAATTGCTATTGTTTTAGATAATTATGTGTATTCATTTCCAGTTGTAAACCAGGAGATTAAAGGTGGCAATTCTTCAATATCAGGAGATTTTACAATTGAAGAAGCTCAGGATTTAGCTAATGTTTTAAAATCAGGAAAACTCCCGGCACCTGCTCAAATTATTGAAGAAGCAATAGTTGGTCCATCATTAGGACAAGAATCAATTCAATCGGGTTTAATTTCATTTATCATTGCTTTTATTCTTGTACTTATTTATATGCAGCTTTATTATAATAAGGCAGGATTAGTTGCAAATATTGCTTTATTATCCAATATTTTCTTTTTAATAGGCGTGCTTGCATCACTTGGTGCTGTGTTAACTTTGCCTGGTATTGCGGGTATTGTTTTAACAATGGGTATGGCAGTTGATGCGAATGTTATTATATATGAGCGAATTAGAGAAGAATTAAGAGCCGGCAAGGGCGTTAAACTTGCTGTACATGATGGATATAAAAATGCTTATTCGGCAATTATTGATGGTAACGTAACAACAATTATTACAGGTATTGTATTATATATGTTCGGTTCTGGTCCGGTTCAAGGTTTTGCTACTACACTTATTATAGGTATTCTTACATCATTATTCTCAGCAATTTTTATTTCGAGATTGGTATTTGAATGGGCATTAAATAAAAACTGGAATATTACTTTCGACAATAAATTTACACGTAACTTGCTTACAAACACTCATATTAATTTTATTGGTTTAAGAAAAAAGATGTACGTGTTCTCACTTATTGTAATAGGTGCAGGAATTGTTTCGATGGTAACTAAAGGATTTAGCTGGAGCGTTGATTTTACTGGCGGACGTACTTATGTAGTTAGAGTTGACCAGAACGTAAAAGTTAATGATGTAAGAGCTTCGTTACAAAAGCAATTTGGCGAAGCACCCGAAGTTAAAACTTTTGGTGCTGAGAATCAAATTCGTATTACTACAAAATATTTAATAAAAGAAAATAATTTAAAAACCGATAGTTTAATTGAAACTAAACTTTACGATGGCTTAAAATCATTTTATAAAAATAGTATTACTCCATATCAGTTTAGTATGTCCGATAAAACAAATGGAATAATGAGTTCGCAAAAAGTAGGACCTACAATTGCCGATGACATTAAAATTGCTGCTGTTATTGCAGTAATAATCTCATTAATTGCAATATTTATATATGTAGGTATTCGTTTCCGCAGTTGGCAATGGGGCCTTGGCGGAGTAACAAGTTTATTTCACGATACTTTAGTTGTACTTTCGTTCTATTCGATATTTGCAGGTATTTTACCTTTTAATATGGATATTGACCAGGCATTTATTGCTGCAATACTTACTGTAATTGGGTATTCGATTAACGATACTGTAATTATTTTTGATAGAATTAGAGAATATCGAACAATTCATCCACGCTGGGAAATGAAAGACAGTATTAACTCGGCTATTAACAGCACATTAGGTAGAACTTTAAACACTTCTTTAACAACAATAGTAGTATTAATTGCAATATTTATTTTTGGAGGCGAAGTATTAAGAGGATTTATTTTTGCATTATTAATTGGTATTACAATAGGTACATATTCTTCTGTATTTAATGCAACACCAGTTGCTTACGACTTTTTTATGATGAAAAAGAAGAAAAAAGAGGGAAAATAAATTTTATTAGTTAGACAACATTTATAAAAAAATTACGTCTATTAATAAAATTTTATAATAGAAATTTTAGTTTACCATAATATTAACTTAACCCAATAAAAAAATGGAATTAACTGATAAATCAATTATTGTTCCGGTAGATTTTACCGATAATTCAGAGTTTGCTTTTCAGCATGCTTTACAAATGTCGAAGTATATTAAAAAAAATATTTCGTTATTGCATATTATTAAAAACGATAGCGAGCAGCCCGAATCAATGGCTAAACTTGTAGAGTTTGAAAAGAAAATGCATGAAAAATACGGGGTGGAATCTTATCCAATAGTTAGAAGAGGCAATATTTTTAAAGTAATAAAAGCAACTGCAATTGAAATAAATGCTCTTTTAATTGTAATGGGGTTATATAGTGCAAAAAGAGCAATAAAAGTAATAATTGGCTCTAATGTACCATTTTATCTTGTTCAGGCTCCGCCAAAAAACGAAAAAATTGTTGATATTGTAGTCCCTTTTGATATTGAAGAAAAAAGTAGAATTCAATTAAATTGGGTTGTCTTACTTTCAAAATATTTCGACAGCAATATAAATATTCTTAAACCTTTTATTAGCAATAATTTTAAAAATGAGAAAATGAAGAAAAACATGTGTTTTATTCGTCAGATTTTAGACGAAAAAAATATTGTTTTTGGTATCAGAACATCAAAGCGCGAAACTAAATTTAACAATGCTATTTACGAATTTGCTAACGAAATTAATGCCGACACCATATTTATTATGTCTTATCAGTTTAAGGAATTTATATTAAAAGCAAGCAAATTCGGAATGAAAGTTCCTGTGCTTTGCATTAATCCTGCTACTAACACAACAATATTACCTGGAAGATATTAAAGGGCATATCTATAAATTAGAAAAAATAATTTAAGAACAAGGAACACCGATTTTAGATTGTTGAATTTTAGCTACTTCTAAAATCAAAATTCGTTAATCAATATTCCTAATTCAAAAAAAATGAACTTAGCGAAGCGTTCTCACGAACTCATTTAAAAACTTGTAGTGAGCATGTCGAACTATAAAAATATTGTGAGTAATTTTTAGAACCCCTCTAAAGTAATATCCTTATTTGCAATTTTACTTCCGTTTTTGTTTTACCTTCAATTTGAGTTAATCCCGAACTTATTGTGTTTAAATTTGAGTAATAAGTTTGCCCATATCTGAACCATAAATCAATTTTCTTATTTACCGAATACTTTACGTTAAAATAAAAACGTGTGCCTTTGTCGTAATACGCAGGGATAGAAAATGCGTAAAGAACATCACTTTCGTATTCGTAAAGACGGGAATCGTAACCATCTGTATCAAAAATACAATAACGAGCCGAAAAAGTTAAAGGTAGTTTTATAGGTTTGTAAATGAAATCCTGATAAATTAAAAATCCTTTTTCGTTGTTTGGTTCCTTTTGATAAGTTATCCAATCGAGTCGGTTTTGAAGCGAAATGGTTCTTGATACTTTATATGAAATATGAAATCGAATCTTTGTTGTAGTATTGTTTTCAATGCCATCAATTACCGAAGGAATTGTAGAAGGAATGTTTTCTTGTTTAATTTTTTGACGATACCTTATATATGAGCTTATTTGCCTGTTAGGTGAATATCCAACTTCAACTAAATAATCGCTACCTTTTGAGGGTGCGTAAACTCCAGACTTTAACCATGGAAAAGTAAATAAATCGTAATAACCCGCAATCCTCCATTTTGCGTAAGGATAGATAGTTGTACCTATATAAAAACCATGTTCGTTTGCATTTACAGAATTTTCGCCAAATGCACTGCTAAAGTTAGCTTGATAATCTCTTTCGTAATTTCTATAAATTAATGCCATGTTTATCTGCGACGATAAATTAAATAACATTCCGCTGATAAACGCTTTACCACCATTTTGACTCAAAGCACCTTCACCAAAAATTGTAACATCTTTGAGCATTAATTGATAATCGGCACCAATATTTGTATTTGCTCTTCCGCTAAAATCATATTGATTATATACAGTTGGTGTTTTTAAAAGATTTGCTCCATAACTATATTGTATGCCAGTGAGTCCAAGCCTGAATTTTTCCATATTCAGAGAAATGTTACCACCTAGCACCATTTCTGAAACTGATTTACGGTCAACAAGTTCCGAAGGATATGCGTGTTCGCCGCTTGTTTGTAATGAGCTTATATCTTCGGCTTCGCCTGTTAACGAGTCTATTGCTGTAATATTTGCATCAATTTTTTTCTTTGAAGCAAAGGCAGTAAAATCAATTTTTGCAAATCGGAAGGTAGCACCTGCACCTCTGTAAAATAAGTTTTCGTCTGTTCCCGAAAATTTTTTTAAACCTTGAGCTTTTTTACGTGTAGAAGTAACCATAGATGATTTTCCGTAGTTATATCCCGAGAAAACTACTAAACCCTGTCCGAATTGTGCATAATAATCACCTAAAACAATTGTTTTTACAGGTCCAATATCTTTTAATAATAAATGTGCCGAATAAAAATCGAAACCTCTTTTTTGGCTGCCTTTAAAAAACTCTTCACCAGGGTCTTTATCGGCTGTTATACCCCACGATATTTTTGTTTTATAAGTGAAAGAATATCTAAAAAGCATTTTATAAGGACTACCGAGATATCTTGAGTTTGGACTTGCAGCTAAAGCAGAATCAGTAATTGACGAATATCCTATTTGTGGTTCCAATACTTTTTGAGTTCGCATAAATATTTTATTGCTGCCATATTTTAATGCTTTTTGAGGCGAAAACCCTAAAATCGGAACAATTTTTTTAACAGTAATAAAAGGAAGAATCATTCTCAGGTATTCTTCGTTAAAGCCCGAAACATTTAATAATTCATATATACTCAAAAACTGACCGTAATCTTTCTGATATTGTAAAATAGCATTTACTTGAAAATCGCTTAATAGTTGTAGTTTTTCTAAATCGGGTTTTGTGGCTTCGTTAATGTTTAATTGCTCGTTTAAGTAGAATGTTAAATCTTCGTATAATGTTGTGTAATCAAGCTCTCTATCAGTATTTGATGCGATATCTTCGATAAATTTTTCGATAATTGCTTCGTTTGAACCAGCTTGCTCTTGTTGCGAAAAAGCAGGAATAATTATAAATACCATAGCTATAATTAAATAGAACTTTTGCAATTTTTTGGCTAAAGCCGAATTTTCTGTTGGAGCAATTGCCACGACCTTAAGGTCGTGGCAATTAATAAAATACAATAAGGACTTTAGTCCAAACTTCGTATGTTTTATTAAATGCTTAGTACTCAATTTGCTAACTTTTTTGATGTAGTATTACCAAACTCATAACTAAATCCAATATGAGGCGAAATTCCTAAAATCTGATGCGACGAAAATGAAATATCTGCTTTTATTCTTTTAAAAGCATAACCAATTCCTAAACTCATTTGATTTGGGTTGCTTGTTACACCGGCTCTGATAAATAAGTTTTCCATAAATTTATATTCCACTCCAACTTTATATATTGGCTTGTATTCAATGTCTTTTTCCACTTCAATTGTACTAAGAACTTTTTCCGAAAATTCATAAGCTATTCCGAAAGTTATTATTGTTGGTACTCTTTCGTCGTTGTATTCTGCAATTTTAGAACGGCTTAAATTATAAATATGTCCGCCTATATAGAAATGATTAGCAGGTTGTGCAAGAAAACCAATTTCGGCAATCGCGGTACCTTTATTTCCGTATTCTTCGGCAAAATATGTGTTTAAATAATCGAATTTTATTCCGAGCGAGAATCTTTTACCTAACGACTTTGCAAATGCAAGCCCAACTCTGCTTTCGTTATATTTTGAATACCCAAACTGCATTAAGTCAATAGCAAAAACTCCCGACGATGTTGGATATGCAAAAGCTCCTGCTTTTAAACCAAGTTCTTTAAGTGCAAATCTGTTTTCGTAAAACAAACCAAATGTCGGTTTAGTTAATAAAGTTAATCCTGCCGGATTATGTGTAACCGACCATAAATCGGGAAATGCTACTCCCGATGAGCCCATTCCAGCTTGTCGTGCACCAATTGGAAAATGTTCATCACCTGCTTTTGCATTTGTGATAACAAAGAACATTGTTACGAATAGTATCGAAAATAATTTGAACATATTAATCAACTTTAAAATCAAATTTTATTTGTTTGAACTCATTATTAGCTTTAGAAATTTTATCGGCTAATTTACTTTTATAATTTGTTAATTTGTTAAATGCTTTTTTATCACTTAAAGAAATTATTTGAACAGCTAATATTGCTGCATTTTGAGCTGCATCTAAACCAACTGTTGCAACAGGAATTCCCGGAGGCATCTGTAAAATTGATAAAATACTGTCCCATCCATCAATTGAAATAGAACTTCGGCAAGGAACTCCAATAACAGGCAAAGTAGTATAAGCTGCAATAACACCAGGCAAATGTGCTGCTCCACCTGCACCGGCAATTATTACTTTTATTCCTTTACTTTGAGCTTTCGATGCAAACTCTTTAACTAATTCCGGAGTTCGGTGAGCCGAGAGTGCATTTACCTCAAAGGGAATTTCAAATTCGTTTAATAATTTTGCTGCCTGCTCCATTACAGTCCAGTCCGATGTGCTTCCCATTATAATACTTATCAATGGTTTCATAAAACAAATTATTTTTTTGTAAAAATACGTTATTTCAATTTAAAAGCATAAATATTAAAATGATTTTTTATAAAGAGTCTGTCTATAATGTCCGATTTTTTCGTTATGTCTTGTCCTGAAATATGTTTACAATAAATTCCGTCATAGCTGTATGGACTGACAAAACATCAAAAAAGTTACAATATTATTTCTTACATTTGCAAAATTATGGCAAACACAAAAAATTTGCTTAAGATGTATTTTCAATATTGAGAATTTTTATGAATTATATTTGAAATTAGAAAAACTTTAACATTATTAATAATGAAACACTTTCAAACAATTTTATTTTCATTTTTATCAATTGTATGTGCAGCACAGGGAATTGTAAATCAACCGCAATATATTTTGCAAAGAAGAACAGCTGCTTTTGTTGATGCAAACATGGCTTTTAGTCCCGATGGAAAGGTTATTGCGTATCCTACGATGGATGGTGAAGTTAAAATTTTCGATATTGAAGTAGGAAAGGAATTAAAAACATTGAAAGCTTCTGAGGAAATGGCTGTATGTGTTGCTTATAGTCCCGATGGGAAGCACCTGGCTTGCGGTAGCAAGGATGGATTTTTTAAAATCTGGAATACTTCTGATTACAATGAAAAATGGAACATTGAAGCTCACAACAAACCAATTCTTTCAGTTCAATTTAGTCCCGATAACCAATGGCTACTTACTGGAAGCCGCGACAACCGTGTTAGAATTTGGGATGTTATTACCGGAAAAGAAATAAAAGAAACAGAAAAAGCGAATTCAAACATTAAGTCAATTGTGTTTACTCCTGATGGAAAACAGATTATTGTTAGTACTTCAGCAATTTTAAAAAGCATCCGATATTTTGATGTTCACACCGGAAAAGAAACCAAAGTATTACCCATTTCGAATACCGAAGGAATTTCGATTTCACCCGATGAATCGTTACTTGCCACGGCAAATTTAAAAAATAATGTATTTCTGTGGGATGCAATTACAGGTAATAAATTAGCCGAACTTACCGGACACAGTAACTTTATAAAATCAGTAGCTTTCAGTCCTGGTGGTAAAATATTGGTTTCATGTAGTCAGGATAAAGAGGTGAAACTTTGGGATGTTAAAAACCGCAAGTTACTTTACACCTTTACTGGGCATACTGACAATGTTCAATCAGTTGCATACAGCCCGAAAGGAAATTGGATTGCAAGCAGTTCGTGGGATAAAACCATTCGAATATGGAATTTGAAAGGGTTAAAATTACCAAACGATGACATTTACAATCCTGATGGTGTAGTTATTCCTGCCGACGACCAGCAGATAGTTAATACCACATTCAAAAATCTTGAATTTGAATTTGGGAAATCAACGATAAAAAGTAGTTCTTTTGCATCACTTGATAATCTGGCTACTTTGTTAATTAAAAATAAAACTTACAAAATCTGTATTGCCGGTCATACCGATAATATTGGTGATGCTACTTTCAATTATCAATTAAGCATTCAACGAGCCGAAGCCGTAAAGACATATTTACAAGCTAAAAAAGTAACTGAAAAACAACTTATTATTCAGGGCTTTGGTGCTACAAAACCAGTATCTTCTAACGAAACAGAAGAAGGCAGAGCAAAAAACAGAAGAGTTGAATTTATTGTGATTGAAAAATAGGAATAAAGAAAACTATACGTGCAACAACTCCTATATTTAGGATTAATTACGGAACTTTAAAATTTGCAAACAATAATCAGAATCAGAATCGGAATCCGGCAAACAATCTAAAGTGCGAAGTCCTGATTTTGTAAAAATCGTGAATTAAATCATCGCTAAACGACTTATATTCCTCTTTATCCACGTACTTTACACTGCCAAAATTCACATCGAAACCAAACGAAAATACTTTATACCGGAAACAAGCACCAACATTATGGGTTACTCCAAGATAGCCACTGTCTGTTCGTCCAGATATAGTTGTATCAGCATCAAGATTAAGAACATAAGTCGGACCGATTTGATAAAATCCATCAATTGCCATCTCGTCAGAAATTGCATAAGTAAAGTAAGGTCCAATTCTAAGTACACTTCCTTGTAGATATGACATGTTCGCTTTACTTTCCGACCATGCATTATAACTAGCAGATAACCATGTAGCTCTTATACCTATAGCATTATCATCAAGTTTTACAATCCTGAACATGTTCCCCGCTTCAAGATTAGGTCCCATCTTGAAATGCTCACTTGACGTATTACTAAAGCCAAGAGGCACGTAACACTGTTTTGATGGTATAGCAAGACCAATATTCAGATAAAATCCTCCATCGTTCATTTCTTTCAACTCATTAGTTCCCATATTGATTTTGTATTGTTTTCCGGTAGAGGTTTTCTTTACTGGATCGTTTCCTGCCCATACTAAGCCGGTTGCAAGAATTAATGTCGTACAAAAAATAAATTTTTTCATGTTTTTGTTCTTTGTTAAAAATGAATTTTAATTTTTTACAAATATATTTAATTTATACGAAATGAAAAATCGAAAAACTTAAAATAAATTTACCATATACAAAATTGTATAAGTCTATGCGGGTTGGTGAAATTATTAAAGTGCAGGACGGTTACATCGAAGTTTAAATTCCGAGGAACAAATTATTAAAAGCAATACATAACATATCGTTAATGCAAAACGGGAAAAATTTGCTGTTTCGGGAATGATGGTGATAGAATAATAATTGCCTGAAGTTAATAAAGCATGCGATGAGCGTAGTTGAAGAGTAAAGAAAAGTCATTAAGTTAGTTATATAGGTTATTGAGTTTTTGTGGGAGTTCTCTCTTTTGGAGAATTATTGAGGTTAAATAAAAGCAGAAAGTTTGTAAAGTTCAAATAACCAATAATTAAGCCTTACTTCGTCATTCGATATTGGGTGTTGGATATTCGAAATTAATTTGTGAACAATTTACACATTAGACATCTTTCCAATTAAATATTTATACTGATACGGAACTAAAATGCAAAAAAATCCTATTGATATTAAGACTCGAAATGAATATTGTTTTGCAAATTTATTAAGTGTCAGTATAATTGCCACGACCTGTCATCATGAGCGAAGTCGAAGGAAGGTCGTGGTTTAAATTATAAAGAAGAGGAACGGCTTTAGCCAAAATATTTTTTCATAAATCCAAGTCATTGTTGATTTATCTCCAACATACGATAGCTAACGGATTGTAGCCTATATGATAAATTTCATTTGTTTTGGCTAAAGCCAAATTTATTATTTTTATATTCCACGACCTTTAGGTCGTGGCAATATATATAATTTTGCAATAATTTATTTGGAAAGATATCTATTGTATTTTACACCACCTTAATGAATTTTAATAACATATAGTTGTTAATTTATTTTGGAAAGATGTCTATTGTAAAAGCTATCTTTAAAGTAGATTTATTATTTTTATATTCCACGACCTTTAGGTCGTGGCAATATATATAATTTTGCAATAATTTATTTGGAAAGATATCTATTGTATTTTACACCACCTTAATGAATTTTAATAACATATAGTTGTTAATTTATTTTGGAAAGATGTCTATTGTAAAAGCTATCTTTAAAGTAGTCTTTTTATTTTTATTAATTTTTTAAAAATTTATTAACTTTCCGACTTTAAAAATTGTAAAATGAAAAGTATTAAAATACATGATAAAGAGTTTGAAGTTTCGGTAAATAGCGAAAAAATTCAGGATGCAATTAATAAAATAGCCGAAAAAATAAATTCCGAATTAAGCAAGAAAGAAGTTGTATTTATAGGAATCCTTAATGGTTCGTTTATGTTTGCTTCAGATTTATTCAAAAAAATTGATTTTAATTGTCGCATTACTTTTGTTAAAGTTTCTTCATATCAAGGCACTTCTTCCTCTGGTGTTGTTAAGAGTTTAATTGGTATTAATGAAAATATTAAAGGAAAAACAGTTGTTGTATTAGAAGATATAATTGATACAGGCGAAACTTTAGAAAATATTATTAATCAGTTAAAAAGTTACCAGCCGGAAGAAATAAAAATTGCAACTTTTTTATTTAAACCGCTTGCATTTACTAAATCATTTAAAATTGATTATATTGGTTTAGAAGTTCCAAACGATTTTATTGTTGGCTATGGGCTCGATTATAATGGTTTTGGAAGAAATCACTCCGAAATTTATTCACTTGTAAAATCATAAATCTTAAAATAACTCGAAATAAATAAAACAATGAACTTTTTTGAACAATATAACAATGGTCACACAATAGTCACACAATTGTCATTTAATAGTAACTCATTGTAAAAGACAAAGCATAAAAATGTATGACAATGAATGACAACCGTATGACAATGTGTTAACAACTGCATGACCATAAACTTAAAACTTTTTTGAACAATAAACTATAAACTTTTTTGAACAATAAACTATAAACTTTTTTAATTATAAATCTTATGCTAAACATTGTTTTATTTGGTCCTCCAGGTTCTGGAAAAGGCACACAATCAGAACGTTTAATTAAGCAATTTGAGTTAATTCATCTTTCAACTGGTGATATTTTAAGAGCTCAAATAGCCGAAAAAACAAAATTAGGTTTAGAGGCAAAACAAATTATGGACAAGGGCGAGCTTGTTCCGGATAATGTTGTTGTTGGGATGATTAGTGGAATTATTGAAAACAATAAAAATGCAAAAGGATTTATTTTTGATGGATTTCCCCGTACCATCGCCCAAGCCGAAGTTTTAGATAAAATGCTTATTATTCACTCAACAAATGTTGCTCTATTGTTAATGCTTGATGTTGAAGAAGAAGTTTTAATCAAGCGTCTTACATTACGAGGCGAAAAATCGGGAAGAAAAGACGATGTTGATATTAACATTATACAGAATAGAATTAATGTTTACCATTCTCAAACTAAACCAGTTTTAGAATATTACCAAAAGCAAGGCAAAGCTTTTCAAATAAATGGAGTTCAAACCGAAGAAGAGGTATATTCTGATATTTCAAAAGTAATGAGTAAGTTTGTTAAGTAAAATACTCTGATGTACTCGAAGAGTAACGAGAAAAAAGTCATGTTTCGAGAGCCTCAACATGACCGAACAAGAACTTCCCGATGGTGCCAGTGAGTTTTATAACAAAGAACAAATAGCAAAATGTCGGAAAATAATTTTATTGATTATGTAAAAATATGCACACGTTCGGGTAATGGAGGTGCAGGTTCGCGTCATTTTTATAGAGATAAAAGAACCATGAAAGGCGGTCCCGATGGTGGCGACGGTGGACGTGGTGGTCATATTTATATTGAAGGCGACAGCAATATATGGACGCTTTTACATTTACGATATAACCGCCATATTTTTGCTAAAAACGGTGAATCAGGTAGCAAAAGTACATCAACTGGTGCTAATGGTGATGATGTTATAATAAAAGTCCCATTAGGAACAATTGCCAGAGATGCCGAAACAAACGAAGTTATAGCTGAAATAACAAAACATAGTGAGAAAATTATTTTAAGAAATGGTGGGAGAGGCGGTTTAGGAAACAGTCATTTTAAATCGGCTACTCATCAAACACCACGATTTGCTCAACCCGGCGAAGAAGGAAGCGAAGGATGGAATATTCTAGAGTTAAAAATATTAGCCGATGTTGGTATAGTAGGATTCCCGAATGCCGGAAAAAGCACATTGTTATCAGTTGTTTCGGCTGCTAAACCCGAAATTGCCAATTATCCTTTTACTACACTTGTACCAAATATCGGAATTGTAAAATATAAAGATAACAAGACTTTTGTTATGGCAGATATTCCAGGAATTATTGAAGGAGCATCCGAAGGCAAGGGTTTAGGTATTCGTTTTTTAAGGCATATCGAAAGAAATTCTATTTTACTATTCTTAATTCCTGTTGATAGCAAGAATGTTATAGATGAATATAATATTCTTTTAAACGAGCTTGAGAAATATAACCCCGAGTTATTAAATAAAAAAAGAATCCTTGCTATATCTAAAGCCGATATGCTTGACGATGGATTGATTAAAGAATTAAAAAAAGAAATTAAATTTAAAATACTTTATTTATTTTTTTCATCTATAACAGGTAAAGGATTAAATACTTTAAAAGATAATATTTGGAAATTGTTACAGTAATTACAAAACAATAATATTTACACTGCCAAATTGTCGTTCTATTAATGTTTATCTAAAAAGTTAGTTCAACAAACTATGGCACGGTTTAAAACCGTGCCATAGTTTTGTTAGAAGCATAACGAAAAAATCGGACATTATGGACAAACAATTATTTTGGCAAAAATATTGTAAAGAAGCGACCAAAATCAATTAAATATGGGAGAAGTAAACGAAGAAAAAGTTCAGCCAGAAAATCAACAAAATACAAATGAGCAAAATATTGCAAACGATGAAGTTTCTAAAGATGTTATTATTGAAAATAATGAACAAAAAATTGAAACCGATAATCCTATTGTTACCGAAACAGAAACGAAATTAAGCGGCGAACAGAAAATAGAAGAAACACAACAAAGAGAAGAGCATAAAAAAACAAAGAAGAAAAGTTTTTTTAAGAAAGCACCAACCGACCAAACTGAAGAGATTGAGAAACTAAAAATATCTATTAATGAATTAACTGATAAGATGTTAAGAAATGCTGCCGAGTTTGATAATTACAAAAAACGTACTTTAAAAGAAAAATCCGATTTATTAAAATATGGTAGCGAATCAGTTTTATTGAATTTACTGCACATTGTTGATGATTTTGACAGAGCAAATAAATCAATAAATGAATCTACAGATATAGAGGCAGTTAAAACTGGTGTAAATTTAATTTATTCAAAGTTTAACGAATTTTTAATTCAGCAAGGTTTAAAAGAAATAGTAGCTGTTAATCAGGAATTTAATACTGATTTACACGAGGCAGTAACACGTTTTCCTGCTCCAACGGAAGATTTAAAAGGTAAAATTATTGATGTTGTTCAAAAAGGATACACATTAAACGAAAAAATAATACGTTTTGCAAAAGTTGTTGTTGGTGAATAACAAATTAAAAAATAATTAATGACCAAAAGAGATTATTACGAAATTCTTGAAGTATCAAAATCTGCTTCAAAAGAAGAAATTAAAAAAGCATACCGAAAAAAAGCACTTCAATATCACCCTGACAGAAATCCAGGAGACAAATCATCGGAAGATAAATTTAAGGAAGCTGCCGAAGCTTATGATGTGTTAAGTAGTGATGAAAAACGTCAAAGATACGACCAGTTTGGACATGCAGGAGTTAGTGGTCCACAAGGTGGAGGTGGATATAGCGGTGGTTTCGATATGGATGATATTTTCAGCAGATTTGGAGATGTTTTTTCAGATTTTGGTTTTGGAGGATTTAATGGTGGATTTGGTTCGCGTGGTGGTGGTCGAAATGTTCGCAAAGGTACAAATATTCGTGTTAAAGTAAAACTTAATTTAGAAGAAATTTCAGAAGGTGTTGAGAAAAAAATAAAAGTTCGAAAATTAAATTTATGCAAAGCTTGTAATGGAACCGGAGCAAAAGATAGTTCATCATTTCATACTTGTTCGTCATGCAGGGGAACTGGTTATGTTACTCGTGTTCAGAGAACTATACTTGGAAACATGCAAACTTCTGCACCTTGTTCTGCTTGTGGTGGCGAAGGCAAAATTATTGTTAATAGATGCACTAAATGTTCGGGCGAAGGAGTTGTGAATGAAGAAGATATTATAACATTAAATATACCCGCTGGTGTTGCCAACGAAATGCAGCTTTCGGTAAGCGGGCGTGGAAATGCTGCCCGCAGAGGCGGAGTAAACGGCGATTTGATTGTATTAATTGAAGAAGAAAAACATCCCGAATTTGTACGCGATGAAAATAATTTAATTTACGATTTGCTTATTTCTATTCCCGATGCAATTTTAGGTATCCCTGTCGAAATACCCACCCTTGATGGTAGAGTAAAAGTTAAAATTGAACCGGGCACACCATCAGGCAAATTGTTAAAATTAAGAGGAAAAGGATTGCCAAGCGTAAACGGTTATGGCAGAGGCGATTTAATAGTTCGTATTTTAGTTTTTATTCCTTCTTCAGTTTCAAAAGATGATAGAAAATTATTAGAGAAACTTAACGAATCTTATAGCTTTAGTCCTGAAACTGCAAAAAAAGACAAGTCGTTTTATGACAGATTTAAAAATTATTTCGAATAGAAAAATAGTGTCTGATTTATAATTTTCGAGTTTGAGGCTTGCCATTCAACAAACTATGGCACGGTTTTAAACCGTACCATAGTTTTGTTCGAAGCCTAACGAAAAAATCGGACATTATGGACCGACACTAATTATTGAAACATAAAATTGTAAGTAATCGTGCCTCTTTGAAGTTCAGCAGCATCGGGGTTTGCATCGAATTTTGCTTTTAATGCGGCGTTATATGCAGCATCTAAATATTTTTTACTTAAAAGTGTTGAACCTTTAATTCCTGCATTAGCTTTGGTAATTATGCCGCTTCTATCAACAAAAATTTCTACAACTACCTTTCCCTGTTCGTTTCCGGGGTAATTAGGTTTGGGCAAACTTCCTTTAATGTTTCTGCCTGCAAGCGAATATGAATTACCTGTTCCATTAGGAGTTCCATTATGATTTTTTACGTTTGGGTCGCCATTAGGGTTGCCTTGATTACCATTTCCATGGGTTTCGCCTTCGCTATTCGAGCCATTATTTTGATTTGTTGGGAAAAGTGCATTTTGGTTTACTTGCTGTTGTTGTTGCTGGTTTTGGTTTTGCGTTTGATTATTATTATTTGTTATGTTATTGTTTTTTATTGAAACTGCATCTTCAATATTTTGTGTTAAAACTTCTTCCTGATTATTTTGCATAGCTGAACTTTGTTGCTGAAGTTGATTAGGTTCTGTAATTCCAAAGCCATCATCGGAATTACCGAAATTAACAGTAATACCCTGTTCGGCTGGAAGAGGTAGAGGAGTTTTAAAACCTAATAATAAAAGTAAAGCAAATATTCCAAAATGAAAGAATATTGTAATAATAATACTATAACGGTTTCTAATAGTTGCTTCCATAATCAATAATTTATAACTCAAAATAATAAATATCTAATTATCAATTTTAAATTTATTGAGCTGTTGTTGCTAATATTAATTTATACTTATTGTCTTTTGCTATATTCATAACTTTTACAACTTCTTCAATTGGAACTGATTTATCTGCATGAAGTGAAATTGTTGGAGCATCATCTGGATTTGTTATTGTTCCTAGTTTTTGTTGCAAAAATTGTTCCAGATTATCAATTCCAATATTTTGAGTTTCAACATAAAACTGAAGGTCGGGAGTTATTGAAACTGTTGTTACAGGTTTATTTGCCTGAACCTGATTATCACTTTTAGGTAGCAACAGTTTAAGTGCATTTGGTGAAATAAGTGTTGATGTTATCATAAAAAATATTAACAACAGGAATACTAAATCGGACATGGTAGCTGCACTAAATGCAAGACTAATTTTATTTCTGGTTCTAATTGACATAATCAGATTATTTTACAGGTTCGTTTAATAAATCCATAAATTCGGTTGTACGGGCTTCGAGAATGTAAACTATTCGATCTAAACGTGTAACTAAATAATTATAAGCTAAATAAGCAATAATACCAACAACTAAACCAGCTACTGTTGTAACCATTGCTTCGTAAATGCCACTCGAAAGAAGGGTTATATCAATATTGTTACCTGCACTTGCCATATTATAAAATGCTCTGACCATACCTGTTACAGTTCCTAAAAATCCAAGCATTGGTGCAGCGCCTGCTGCTGTAGCTATAAAAGCAAATCCTTTTTCGAGCCGGGCAACTTCTAATTTACCAACATTCTCTATTGCTACATTAACATCGTTTAATGGTCGTCCCATACGACGAACACCTTTTTCAATCATTCGTGCAACAGGTGAATTTTGAGATTTACACATTGTTAAAGCATTGTCTATTTTTCCTTCAAGAATATATTCTTTTATATTATTCATGAAATTATTATCTTCTTTTCCGGCAGCACGAATAGCAATAAATCTTTCAATAAAAACATAAATTGTGATTATTGATAGTAAACCAATTGGAATCATTATCCAGCCACCTTTAAGAGTTAAATCCCATAATGATAACGAAAGTTGTTCACTCGATTTTTGAACTGCTGTTTGAACAGCAGGATTTGTAGTAATTTGCAAAAATATCATATAAATATATTTTAATAGTCAGCTAAATTAGCTATGTTGTGTTAACGTTATTTCTTATGATTTTATTTTTATTAACAAAAGAATGTTGATGTACAATTTATTCAAATGTATGAAATTCAATGAAATAAAATTTAGCAATAAAGCAATTTAGCAACTTCTTTGTTTTATTGTTTCATTATTTTCATCGCCCCACTCCCTTTAAAAAGGGGGACATTAACCATTTAGTAACTTATCAGCTTAACAATTCACCCCGTTAGATAATGATATTTAAACAAAAAATTTCCCCCATTTGTAAATATCTAACGGGGTAAAGCAATTTAGCAATAAAGCAATACGTTAGCTATAGTATGAAAAATGCCAATATTATTTAGGGTTTGTCTATAAAGTCAGTGTCTGATTCAGAATGTTCGAGTTCAAGGCATTCGAAGTATTAAAAAATCAGGAGTTTACTGTAGTAAATGACTGTTTTTTAATACGAGAATAACGCAGAAATCGGACATTATGGACAGACACTATTTATTTTCTTTTATTTTGTCTTCTTGTTTGCGGGTAAAAACTGATTTCCAATATTGTTGCAATAGCTTACCAAAGGAATCAAAATCTTCTCTGTAAAACAAACCTAATCCTTGAGTGTAAGGTGCTGTATCGTTTATAATATCGGTATTGGAGCGATTAAATCCTTTTACCATTAGCTTTCCCGATTTGTTAATTTTTACATCAACTTCAAAGTCGCCAACAAAATTGCTCGATTGAGTTGCCTGATTCCCTCCAACTCCAACATTTCCATTAAGTGTAACTCTATCATTTAATATTTGAGTGCTAAGTGCAAGTTCAACTTCATTGTGAGTAAGCTCGTCACCGGGACGATAATTAACTCCAATATCAAAATCTTTTGATATTTGTGATAGCCAATGACTTAATTGATTAGAAAGTAATTCGGAAGAATTCATTCCAACTGCATTTGTACCTTTTGTTTCTGTGCTTTGCAAAGTGTTGCGATAAATTTCAGGTGTTACAAATCGGTTAAGTATTAAAAGCGAAATTATTTGTTTGTTTAAATCTTCGTTTGAGAAACTGTTTATTAAATTATTTGGTTTAGAGTCTCCTTCGGGAAGTTTTATACTAAAAATAAAATCGGGTTTTAGCAAATTGTTACTCATATTAAGAACACATTCAACAGGTACTCTTTGCTTGTATGCAGAATCTAACATTAAATCATATAAACTGGCTTTTAACTTATAAACTGCTGATATATCAAGAATTGCCATGTATGGGTCGCCGTTCCAGCTTATTGTACCCCCTTTAACAATATCAAATTTTTTATTAATAACATTTTGCAATGTAAACAAATAATCACCGCTTTCAATTGTATAATCGCCAAACATTTTAAATTCGCCGGTAGGTGTAATTTCTAATCTTAAATTACCATTTCCTTTACCTTTTATTATGTCACCAACTTTTGAATCAAAAATTATTTGTACTTCAGCATCGTGTGTTGCCTGAAAATTAAAATTCATATTTATCCCCGACAGGTCAATTTTTTGTTCTATAACTTGTTTAGCAGTATCATTTGTGTTATTAATAAAATGTATAAAATTTTGTTGATTAACTTCGCTCCCTGATGATAAAGGGATAAATATTTTTGTGTTCTTTTCGGTTTTTGTGGTTACATCAATATTAAAATTTTCGGGTGTGCCGGTTAAATCTATTACTCCCGAGGCGAATGCTTTACCATAAAATAATTCATTATCTTTTTCGGTAGTGTTCAGCATTAATAATTTATCAGTCTCAATTCCTAAATCAAATTTTAAATTATTAAAATTATTGTGTGATATGTTACCATTTAATGTTGCTTTATTCCCTTCTGAATCGAAAATTGCAACATCAGAAAAATTAAATGAATTGGGTTTTACAATAACATCGGTTGTTACACTGTATCTTGTTTGTAAATATTGAATTAAAAACGATGCTTTTTGTATTTTAATTAAGCCTTCAACTATTGGTTTTGAAGTACTGCCTTTTATTGTTAACTTTCCACCTGCAATACCTTTAATATCCGACATTATGCTATTTATGTATGGTTCGGCAAGATTTAGTTTTAATTTATCAAGTGCAACATCAAAATCAATATTGCCATTAGTATAATATTTCCCATTAAAGTCTAATGTTTTTATATTTCCACGGTTAGTGCTGCCTGAAATTAAAATGTTGTTTGAATTATTATCCCATTGGCTGATAATGTGTGCGTTCCCAATATCTTCATTATTTATTTTAAAGTTTTCAATATTAATATTCGACAGAAGTTTGGTTTTTCCTAATAATCCCGAAATGTATAAGTTGCCACTAACTAAACCGTTTAATTCTAATCCATATTTTTTTAAAAATAAATTCGAGTTAGTTAAATTTAATTTGTTTAGTAAAACTGTTAATGTATCAGATGTGTTTTTACTTATTATACCGTTAACGTAAACATATTGACTATCGCTGTTTATTGTAAGTTGTTCGATATTAATTAATGAATCGAAAATTTCGGCTTTTGCATCGTTAACATACCATTCAGCATTTGATAAAACTAGCATTGAAGGGTTTGCCTCTAATAAAACTGAAGGGAAAAACTTATTATTTATTTTGTTTAATTTGTAAAGTAAACTTATATCACCTTTATATATAGCTGAATCAGGATTGTTCCACGATAAATTTATTTCTCCTTCATTGTTTTGTGTAAAGCCTTGAATATTTATGTTTTGCATGTTCGCATTTTCCGATAATTCTAATTTTTTTATATTTATTAAATAGTTTAGTTTTTGGTTTTCGGTATATATTTTTACTTCTGGATTGTTTGCCTTAATTCCAGAATATGAAATGTTCCCATTGTTAATGCTTAAATCGAAAGTGTTTTTAATAGAGTTAATATTGAAATTTAATTTTGTATTTTTTTCAATATTAAGTTTTGGTACAAATTCTTTAAAAATACTATCTGTATTATAAAAATCAATTGAAAGAGCAAAGCTGTTTTCCTCGTTATGAACTTTATTGTTTTCTGTTTCTTTTATAAATTTTAATGAGGGAACATAACTGTTTATAGCGTTATTTAACGATGTTAATAAATTTGAAAAATGAACATTTCCTATTAACGAGGCATTTAATATGTTTGAATTAAGCTGAAAATTACTTCCCAAAGAATTTTTTTCGGATGTAATACTAATGTCTCCGAAATGTTCATTAATTCGTGATGATTTATAGTTGAAATTAAATAATTCAATTTTCCCTAACAAATTATCCAAACTATTTCCTGAAAAGCGTGCACTTAATAAAAACGAAAGAGTTAAAAGTGAATCGTACTTTACTAAATTTAATTTATAAAGTTGTAATTTAGAAATATCGGCAGTAAAATCAAAAACAGGAATATTTTTACTAAAATCAATTTTCCCGAGAAAATCCATACTTAAATTAACATCATTAATGTTTAATGAACCCTCGAAAGTGTTTTCGGTAAATTCTCCTTCAACTTTCAAATTTTTGTAAGTATATTGTTTAAATTCAATATCGTTAATTGAACCTTTAATATTCGCAAATAATTTTTTACCTTTGTACTTTCCTTCAACTTTTGCATTTAGACTAATTTTACCAACTGTTTCTTTTAAATTAACAATACTCCCAAGGTCAAATTTTTCAGAAGCTAAATTTCCTTTAAATTTTGTATATCCCGAAACAACATCTTGTTTTAACGAAATATCAGTTTTTAAATTTCCAATATTGGTTTTAAGATTTCCATAAGCTACAAAATCGCCGGTGAAGCCTGTTAGCTCTCCTTTGTAATAAATTTTACCTAGACGTTTTACTTCAATTGGTATTTCCATCGTATTGTGCGATGTGAAAGGGTATATAGGTATTTTTGACAAATCGCTGGCATTGGTATTTAACTCCGAAAATGCCAATGTCATAAAAGTTTGCTCAATATTTGGAAGTCCTGTAATTGCAAAATTACCTGAAATAAATGTATTATCTAAATATTCAATTTTTACATTTTTAGCTTTAAAATCGGAAATTTTACCTTTTATTTTTCCTTCAAAAACAATTTTTTCTTTTATTCCCCATAACCAAGACGAGAAATAAGAAATATCTTTAAATCCGATTAACGATTTTTTTACATCTGCTACAATTTTTACTTTATTTTCAAAATCATCTAAATCGTCAACCGATTTCATTAAAAAATTTAAATAATTAAAAGCTAATCTGCTTGTTGCAGCAGTTATTAAAACATTTTGCATAAATAATCCGTTTGTGTCAATTAAGGCGTCTGCACTAAAATGACCGATAGCAATTCCGCATTTTTCTATTCCCGAAATATTTTCAATTTTAAATTTTAACGAATCGCTGTTGTATGTAATATTTTTGATTGATAAATTGATTTTAGAAATACCTATATCGCTGTAATTCATTCCTGAATTTTGAGCTAAATGAGCAAATTTTTTATACGAAAATTTTGCATTGTTTGCTTCTAATCCACGAATAATAAATTTCCATGGTAACGATGAAGTTGTATCTGAGTCATTTGACAGAGCTTTAATTATAAAACTATAATTCATTTGGTGAAGCGAATCGAGATAAAGATTAACAACAGGTTCATTCAACTGCAATTTGTTAATGTCTATAAAATTATTTGAAAAATTAATATCTTTTATTTTTACATTTAATTTTTTTACAAATAATAATGTGTCTTTTTTTTGGTCGCTTACAAAAACATTTTCTAAAATAACACTGGTAAAAAGCGAAATGTCAACACCTGTTAAAGAAACTTCGGCTTTTAATTGAGCCGATAAATATGATGCAATACGTTGGGTAATAATTGTTTGCAAAAACGAACTTTTAAAAATTATGTACGAAATAAATAACAGCCTTAAAAAAGCCAATAATAATAAAAGCGGTATGTGTCTTTTTTTGATAATTTTGCAAATAATTTAATTGGACAAAGTTATAAAATTTGACAAAGTTTACTACAATACTCGGAATTGAGTCATCGTGCGACGATACTTCGGCTGCTGTTGTTAGAGATGGCATTTTATTGTCAAATGTTATTGCAGGGCAGGATGTGCATAAAGCTTATGGCGGGGTTGTACCTGAGCTGGCATCGCGGGCACATCAATCGAATATTATTCCTGTTGTTGACGAGGCAATTAAAAGAGCAGGTATTAACAAAAACGAAATTGATGCAATAAGTTTTACTCGTGGACCTGGCTTGCTTGGTTCGTTACTTGTTGGAACTTCGTTCGCAAAAGGTTTATCGCTTTCGCTAAATATTCCTTTAATTGATGTTAATCATTTGCAGGGACATGTATTATCACATTTTATAATTGAACACAATAAGCCCAAAGATGTTCCTTTGTTCCCTCATTTATGTTTATTAATTTCGGGGGGACATACGCAAATTATAAAAGTAAATTCGCCACTTAAAATGGAAGTTATTGGTACTACAATTGACGATGCGGCTGGCGAAGCTTTCGATAAAGGAGCTAAAGTACTTGGTTTAGAGTATCCGGGTGGACCATTAATTGATAAACTTGCAGAAGAAGGAAATCCGCTGTCATTTATGTTTACGAAACCAAAAATAGCTGAATTGAATTTTAGTTTCAGTGGCTTAAAAACTTCTTTTTTATATTTTATACGCGATAATATTGCAATAAATCCTGATTTTATTGAGCAGCAAAAAAATAATTTGTGTGCTTCGTTACAACAAACTATTGTTGACATTTTAATTGATAAAATAATTAAAGCGGTTAAAATTACCGGAATAAAAGAAGTTACGTTGTCCGGTGGTGTTTCTGCAAATTCCGAAATTAGAAAACAATTTACAGAATTATCGTTAAAAAATAACTGGAAAATTCACATTCCTTCATTTAACTTTACTACCGATAATGCTGCTATGATTGCTGTTGCAGGATATTTTAAATTTAAGCAAAATCTTTTTGCATCTCACGATGTTGCACCAATTGCACGATTTGAATTATAATTTTTGAGAAAGATTGAGAAGACAAGATTGAAAGGATTGATAAAACAAGATTGACAAAACAAGATTGAGAAAAAAGATTGACGAAAGATTGGGAAGACATGATTGATAGGATTGAGAAGACAAGATTGAATAGATTGGGAAGACATGATTGATAGGATTGAGAAGACAAGATTGAATAGATTGGGAAGACAAGATTGAATAGATTGGGAAGACAAGATTGAGAAAACAAGATTGAAAAGATTGATAGGAATAGATTGATAAAACAAGATTGATAAAAAAAGATTGAAGAAAAACCTGCAAACAGTGAACAATAATAACAATGGTCACACAATAGTTAATACAATGGTCACACAATTGTTTTCTAACTGCATTACAAATGCTGACAATTGTATGACTATGTATGACTATTGAATGACAGTGAGTTTTTTTTGAACAGTAAACAGTAAACAGTTGGCAGTGAACAAGTTCTTTTTGTCATGTTGAGTGATTAGCGAAACATCTTTTCTTTAAACAGTGAACGAAAAACAATGAACGATAAACATTGAAATTGATAGAAATTGATAGAAATATATTGAAATAACTTAATAACAAATAACTAAATAACATAGAACAATAAACTTTTTGAACTCTTTTGAACAATCTTGAAACTTGAAACTTGAAACTTGAAACTTGAAACCAATAAATATTAAAAGATGATAAAAATTAAACAAATCATATTAGTTGTAGTATTTCTTCAGATGAGCATTGCTGTTTATTGTCAGTTTTATCAGGATTCAGTTTATTATAGCCGCATCGAAACAAAAAGAAATATATTAAAAACAAATCCTTTTGTTATGCCTGTTGGCTCTATTCCTTTAACTTCTGAATTTCGGTTGGCTTATGAAACTGTATTATCAACAAGAAGTTCTGTTCAAATTTCTGGTTCCTACCTTGGAAAAGGGTTGATTACAACTTTAATAGAATCAGCTGCTGTTCCTCCTATTGTGTTAAAAGTTCGTGGCTTTAGATTTCAGGCCGAATATAAATATTATTTGTTAAATAACAAAGAACAAACTAAAGCTCCTAAAGGTTTATATGTGGCATTGCAATATTCATATTCACGGGCTAAAATAACTGATAAAAAGAATGTTCTACAAGATGAATATATTTTAATTACATATACTAATTATTGTTTTAAAGTTGGATTTCAAATTATTAACAAAAATTTAGCATTCGACCCATATATAGGAATAGGATATAGAGATAATATTTGGCTCGAACATTTTAATAATGTATCAACTTATGCGAGCAAAGAAGATTATGAGCTATTTCCATATAGTCCATTAAAAATCTTATTAGGATTTAATGCGGGTTGGGCGTTTTGATAAAGCTTGATTTTTTTTGGTTTTGTTAACCTCCCATGGCAAACGCATGAAAATTTTTACAAAAGTCAGGACACTCCGATGGAGCTAAAATTCAGGTGATTTCATTATTTCTATAAACAGTTAAATCCTAAAGGATTTTTTGTATATTTACAGTTCCGATAGGAACGTTCTGTTTATAGAAATTACAACATTCCTGACAAATTAAGCCTCATAGAGGCGACCTGTGAAAGAAAAATATTTATTTCATGCGTTTGCTCTGGTTAATCTTCGTCATAAATATAAAAAATGAAGTTTTTTAATTATAA
This sequence comes from Bacteroidetes bacterium GWA2_32_17, assembly GCA_001769035.1. Lineage (GTDB taxonomy): Bacteria > Bacteroidota > Bacteroidia > Bacteroidales > GWA2-32-17 > GWA2-32-17. The sequence continues at coordinate 20,742 of MENF01000106.1, read as the reverse complement.
AAATGTGTAAATTTCTTGAACTCCAGCCGATGGAATAAGCATACCCTTTTGTTTATTGTTACGCTGGTTCATGGTTTTTGTACCGACTTTTTGACTATTCATTATTCTTACTATATTTTGCCAGTTGTGATGGATTCCATGTTTTTTCAATTTGTATCTGATTGTATTAACTACCGTGTAAGCAATGTGCATGAAATAAGCTCCTACGGCGTTGCTATAAAAGATTTTAAATCCTCACATACTTTAGTATGCTGCGGTTTAAAATTTTTATGCGCCTTGTAGGAACTTATTTCCTACACATTACTAAGCAAGAATACTCAAAAACAAATGTTCAACAAAGTGAGGAAAATAAAAACCATTAATTTTGTCCATTACACCGCATTTTATTTTAAAAAATTTGCGACAAAATAAATATAGGAATTCGGATTACCAAATAACAATGTTATTTTCTGGTACTACAAACGATATAGAAAATATATATTATTGATAATGTGGATGTTGTATTTTACAAATTCAAAAAAATCTCAAAATATTCCATTTTTTCGGGAAAAAAAATTCAAGAGGGGTTAAATATTTTTAGTTAGAATATTAAAATAAATTGACGCAAATATAATAAATTATTTTAAAAAATAAATATCAATTTTATTGATTTATTCAAAAATAATTTATAAATTTGTTTGTTCAAATTTAATTTTGAAAACATTCTTAATATATAAAATATCGAAAATAAGTTAAACGATGATAAACGGTTAAAAACGATTTTAATAATGATAATAAGGATGTTACAAATATTTATTAACTACAGATATAATATAAATACTCCCAACTGGTTGGGAATAGCGAACTGTTACCTGCAATCCCCCCTATACCGAGCCATTGACTTCTTAAGCTAACGAAATACGACATATCAAATTATTTATTTTTAGATAAAAAAAGAAAACTCGGAATTGTTAAAAGAATTAAAAAACAAATCGATAAATTTGCATTAACTAATGAAGATTTAGGAATTGCAACTAATTAATTTACTGGTAATTATAAAAACGTTAGTCAGAATGCTTACAAAAAAACAATTACAACCTAAAATAACATAATATGGGACTTTTTGACTTTTTAAAGAAAAAGGAAATTGAAGAAATTAACGAACTCAAAAAACAACTTGACCGTTACAAACCAATATCTGATATTGAAAACGAAATAGTAAATAAAAATAATCAATTACAAGAATTAATTTCAACAAAGGAAACCGAACTTAATTCAACAATAAACAATAAGTATTCAGAAATAAAAATAATTGAAGACAACTTCAATAAAATTAAGACTGACTATCAAAATGCATTTGAAACATATACTAAACTTAGAAAAGAGGTAGGTTTATTTGAAAGTAAACTTGACTTAATTGAGTATGGTATTTATGAACCTGTTTATGATTTTGAGCGTTCTGACCAATACAGGTATGAGCAAGCTCATGTTATTGACTTGCAAAAAACTATGATTAGTTCTGATCAAGCAGCAATTTGTGACACTAATTGGACTGTTGGTGATAGTGAAGCTAAAGGAAGAGCTGTAGTAAATAGATATAAAAAATTAATGTTAAGAGCATTTAATGGAGAATGCGATGTTTTAATTGCAAAAGTAAAGTGGAATAACATTAATCAAATGAGAGAACGAATGCAAAAATTATTTATTTCAATTAATAAGTTAGGTGAAGGATTTAATGTATATATTACTAGGCCATATCTTGATTTGAAAAGAAATGAATTAATTCTTGAATATGAATATCAATCAAAAAGGCAGCAAGAAAAAGAAGTTTTAAGAGCAGCCCAAGAGGAATTAAGAGAAGAAGAGAAAGCAAGAAGAGAATTTGAACAAGCACAAAAGGAAGCTGAAAAAGAAGAAGCAACTTACCAAAAGGCATTAGAAAAAGCACGAAAGGAAATTGAATTAACTACTGGCGACAAACACGAAAAACTTCAAGCTCAAATTGACAAATTGGAACAAGAACTAAAAGAGGCTCAAGAGAAAAAAGAAAGAGCAATATCTATGGCACAACAGACAAAGCGTGGACATGTTTATGTAATATCTAATATTGGATCATTTGGTGAAAATGTTTTCAAAATAGGTATGACTCGTAGATTAGAACCAACTGAAAGAATAAAAGAATTAGGTGACGCTTCCGTTCCATTTCAATTTGATATTCATGCAATGATGTTTTCAGAAGAAGCACCAACACTTGAAAATGAATTACACAAAGCATTTGCTGAAAAGAAAGTAAACATGTTTAACAATCGTAAGGAGTTTTTTAATGTTACAATTGAAGAAATAGAACAAAGAGTGAAAGATATAGGATTTAATACAGAATTCACTAAACTACCAGAAGCAATGGAGTATAGAGAAACAATGGCAATTCTTGAAATATTAAAAAAACAGGGTGTGCAGAAAACAATTGACGAAATAATTGCAGAAGAATTTCCAAGTAACTTAGAACAAAAATAAAGCACAGCAGGTAACACACGTTTGGTAAAAACTGGGCAGTTATGGGCAACTTGACAATGACAACAAATTATAAAACATTTAACGGTTTGGCACATCCTGCAAGAAAATGCCCGCCAAATCCAACATTACAACGTTAGCGGTAATCCCCCCTATACCCAAAACTATTGACTTCATAAGCTAACGAAATACAACATATCAAATTAATTATTTATTTTTAGACCAAAAAAGAAAACTCGGAATTGTTAAAAGAATTAAAAAACAAATCGATAAATTTGCATTAACTAATGAAGATTTAGGAATTGTAACTAATTAATATAATGGTAATTATAAAAACGTTAGTCAGAACCCTAAAATAACAAAGCGTATAATTTGAAAGTCGAATAATTTAATGACAAAAAAATGACAATTGAAATTTTAAAACTTATTGCATCTTGCTTGACTCCCATAATTATTTTGATTTTGGGCATATTGATTAATAAAAGTATTGAAAGAAACAAAAAGTTTCTATTACAAGAAAAAGAGTGGCAAGTTCGTTGGGCTGAAACATTTTTAATTCGAGCTATTAAGTTTGATGAAAATGTTTCTGTTATCGTAACTTCTTTATCCCAACTTGAGCAGAATATGAAGAATAAGAACAAATCTGAAACGAAGCAAAAAGAAGATGAACTGCTTAAAACTATTAATGCAAGCATTGCTAATCTTCAATATTTAGATTGGGATATTCAAAACTTTGCCCAGTTTGCCGAGAAAAATTTTAAAGACTTAATAGGAAAACAAAAAGAACTTTTGGACGCAATTAAAAATATATTTGATAACAAACAGGGTGACTTGGAGAAAGTGAGAATAATTCAATTTGACTATAACAAAATTGTAAGAAAAGCACATAATGAAATATTGAATGCAGTATGAACAAATTGTAAATTACAGAAGGGCATGCCGCTAACAAAGGCTAGGTCTTATGCGGGTTTCAGTAGGTTTAGGTGGACATTGCGCCGCCCAAACTTTTCTACTTGTGGATAGGAACTCAACACGCAATCCCGCACAAGACTTAGCCTTGGTCGTTAGCAATAATGCCAAAAATAAAAAAAACTATATAACACATGACACAAACTTTACATCTTGACAGTATGAAAAAAATATTTCTCGGTTTGACAGTTGCTTTCTTCTTAATAGTTGCTCCAGAAGCAAACGCACAGTTTATTAAACTTCTTGATTTTATTGGTACAAACGGAGCATCTCCATCTGGTTCTTTTGTTTCTGACGGAACCTTTCTTTACGGAATGACAAGTTTAGGAGGAACAAATAACAAGGGAGTTATCTTTAAAATTAAAACAGATGGTAGTGGATATGTTAAACTTTTAGATTTTGCGGGTGCAACAAATGGAAGTAATCCTGACGGTTCTCTTTTTTACGATGGAACTTTTCTTTACGGAATGACAGAAAACGGTGGCACAAATAATGGAGGGGTTATTTTTAAAATAAAACCAGATGGAACTGGGGATACAGTTTTATTTAATTTCTCAGGACTAATTGGGTTAAATCCTCATGGTTCTCTTATTTCTGATGGTAATTTTCTCTTTGGTATGACAGCGAACGGTGGCACGAACAATAATGGAGTAATTTTTAAGATAAATCTTGACGGAACAGGATATTCTGTTTTGAATAATTTCAATCAAGTTTTAGGAGCGAATCCTCATGGAGACCTTCTACTTGATGGCGACTCTTTATATGGACTTACATATACTGGAGGTGCATCCTTGTACGGAGTAATCTTTAAAATAGCTACTGATGGGACTGGATATTCTAAACTATACGATTTTGCATCTGTTACTGACGCACATAATCCTCTAGGGTCACTTATTACTGACAGCATTTTTCTCTATGGAACGACAATCGCTGGAGGTCAAAATAATTCTGGAGCAATTTTTAGAATAAAACGAGATGGTACAGGATATTCAATCATTTTTAACATGGGCTATTCAGATGGAGCATATCCATATGGTTCTCTTATTTCTGATGGAACTTATTTATATGGGACTACTATGAGTGGTGGAATTAATAACGGAGCAGGAACAATCTTTAAAATAAAAACCGATGGAAATGTTTTTTCAAAGATGTATGATTTCAACAGTAACACAGATGGAGGCAGTCCTATAGGTTCTCTTATTTCTGATGGCAATTTTCTTTATGGATTGGCAAGTTATGGCGATGGCTTAAATATTCTGGGCACTGCTTTTAAATTAGGACTTCTCACAGACATTAATGAGGATAAAATAGAAAATCATTTTACTATTTCTCCCAATCCTTTCTATACGCAAACAGTTTTGCGGACAGACAATCTTTTAAAGAACGCCACTTTCACCGTGTATAACTGTTTTGGGCAGTCAGTAAAGAAAATTAAAAATATTACGGGGCAGACAATAACTCTGTTCCGGGACAATCTTCCAAGCGGACTGTATTTTTATCGTTTAACAGAAGGTAATAAAATATTATCAGTAGACAAATTAGTAATCATAGGTAATTGACACACTGTTATGGGCAACTTGACACGAATAACAAATATCAATCATTTTAGTGGTTTGACAATGACTGCAAGTAAAAGCCTGCCAAATCCAACATTAAATCGGTATAAGCAACTTAACACGGATAACAAATCTAACCCGAAGTTCCCGAAACTTCGCATGAGTGTCAAGTTAAGGATTGAATATCAGGGCTAAAGCTCGTATCAGACGAAGCATTCAAACCCCCGACATAAATGTCGGGGTTATTCATTTGAAGCACGATATTTTAATTGCTGTAACCTTTCAATCGTAGATATCCCCGCTATTCAGGATTTGTAATCCTGAATTATTCACTCCTTGGTTCGTGTCTCCACGAACCATTCCATTCTTCAACTATAAAATATTTTGAGTTGAAATTTTCTTGTTTAACATCATAGCGGGTTTTTTACTTCATCATTCGATGTTCAATGTTTCCCGCTTTGGCGGGACAGGCAGTTATTCGGTGTTTTTTTATAATCAATAATGATTAATGCGAATTAAGGGTTAAAACCGGTAGCTACGAAACTTCGGGATAGAATCTAAAAGTCCCGTAGGGACAACATATTGGTAGAAACAAATAACATCCTCCATACAAATGCCGTAGGTATGATATATTTTAAATTATTTCGTTCCTACGGAACTATAATTTGGATTAAATTATATTTTCTACCAATATACCGTTCCTAACGGAACGAAAAAAAAATTCAACCCTTAATTCGCATGATTAACGATTTTTGATTTTTTAAACCCCATGAGGGTTTAATTTCTTGTGTGATAAGGTTTTTCAGCAAAAAACTATTTTTTAGCTTGACGTGTATGCGAAACTTCTGGGCGTGATAGATTTTTTATATTTTTGTTCCGTATCAGTATAAATCAATTATTCAAACAATTAACAAATATTTTATTTGCTTACAATATTTTTTTACTTCATCATTCATCATTCGATATTCAATATTCGATATTCTTTTATTTTCTTTGTGTCCTTTGTGGTTAATTTTCTTTTCAATAAATAACCCAAACTTAACAATTTTTTTAAAATATCAGATTAATTTTGTATAATTTGTAAATTTCGATTAGGTTTGTAACCTTTTTAAAAGATAAAATTATTTAAAATTTTGTAAAATGAAAGTATATCAAACCGAGCAAATCCGTAATATAGTTTTAATTGGTAATTCATCATCGGGTAAAACAACCATTGGCGAAGCAATGCTTTTTGAAGGTGGAACAATAACCCGCAAAGGTGATGTAGGAAACAAAAATACAGTTTCCGATTATTCGGATATTGAACAAAATAATGGATGTTCAATTTTTTCTTCACTACTTCAAACAGAATATCTCGATAAAAAAATAAATATTTTAGATACACCTGGCTTCGACGATTTTAATAACGCAATTTTCTCGTCTTTTAAAGTTGCCGATATGGCTGTAATGTCAATAAATGCACAAAATGGTATTGAAGTTGGGACTCAAATACAATCACGTTATGTCGAAAATATGGCGAAACCTTTAACTCTTGTTATTAATCAACTCGACCACGATAAAGCAAATTTCGAACAAACTGTAGAAGGAATAAAATCGTTTTTTGGAAACAAAGCTACTTTAGTTCAGTTTCCCGTTGCAACCGGAGCAGGATTTAATTCTCTGATTGATGTTTTAAAAATGAAAATGTTAAAATATTCGGGCGATAGTGGTAAAGCCGAACTTTTAGATATACCTGCTGAACATATAGCACAAGCCGAAGAATTAAAAAACAAACTAATTGAAGCTGCTGCCGAAAACGAAGAATCGCTGATGGAAAAATTTTTCGATACAGGAACTTTAGAAGAAGCTGAAATTGCACGCGGAATAAAACTTGGAATAGCAAAACGTTCATTATATCCGATTTTTTGCACATCAGCCAAAAAAAATTATGGAATTGCAAGGTTAATGGAATTTATTGGTACAAGTTGCCCATCTCCAATTGATGTAACATCTCCCAAAACAATTGAAGGAAATGAAATTAAAATTGACCCAAAAGCTCCATTAGTGCTATTTGTTTTTAAAACATCAATAGAACAGCATATTGGCGAAATAAATTATTTTAAAGTAATATCAGGAACACTTACCGAAAATACTGACGTAGTAAATAATTTTAATAATACTAAAGAAAGAATTTCTCAATTATTAGTAGTTGCCGGAAAAACACGAAATAAAATCGAAAAAATTTGTACAGGCGATATTGGAGCTACTGTAAAACTTAAAAACACAAAATTTAATCATACATTAGCTTTAGCAAATAATGATGTTCAAATAGAACCAATTCATTTCTCAAATCCTCGTTACAGAACTGCAATTAAAGCACAAAGCGAGAATGATGATGAAAAACTTGGCGAAGCATTAAACAGAATGCACATCGAAGACCCAACAATACTTATTGAATATTCAAAAGAATTAAAACAAATAATTATTTCGGGGCAAGGTGAGTACCATCTGAATATTTTAAAATGGCATTTAGATAATATTTACAAAATCGCAACAGAATTTGTTGCTCCAAAAATTCCATATCGTGAAACTATAACAAAATCGGCACAAGCCGATTATCGTCATAAAAAGCAAAGTGGCGGTGCCGGTCAGTTTGGTGAAGTGCACATTGTTGTTGAACCTTACACAGAAGGAATGCCAAATCCAACAAAATATAAATTTGGCACTAAAGAAATTAATATTTCTGTTCGTGGTAAAGAAGAAGTTGAATTAGCATGGGGTGGAAAATTAATTTATTTGAATTGTATTGTTGGTGGTTCTATTGATGCTCGTTTTTTACCTGCTATATTAAAAGGTATAATGGAAAAAATGGAAGAAGGTCCATTAACCGGCTCTTATGCACGTGATATCAGGGTTGCTGTATATGATGGAAAAATGCACCCGGTTGATTCAAATGAAATATCTTTCCGTTTAGCCGGAAGAAATGCTTTTAAAGAAGCTTTTAAAAACGCAGGTCCACGTATTCTCGAACCAATTTATGATGTTGAAGTTTGGGTACCGAGCGAAAAAATGGGTGATGTTATGAGCGACCTTCAAACACGTAGAGCAATTGTGCAAGGAATGAGCAGCGAAAAAGGTTTCGAAGTTATTAAAGCAAAAGTTCCTTTAGCCGAAATGAGTAAATATTCAACTGCATTAAGTTCAATTACAAGCGGCAGAGCTATTTATACAATGAAATATGCCGAATATTCTCAGGTTCCCGGCGAACTTCAAACTCAATTACTAAAAGAATACGAAGCACAATCTAAAGATGAAGAATAACAAAGTGAGAAGTTTAATAAAAAGTTTACCCCGTTGGATATTTGTTTTTATTTTTACTCCGTTGTTCAATAGGATTATCCTACGGGGTGAATGGTTCTATGTTTATAGTTCTCCCGCTCAGGCGGGACTTCTATTAACATATCCACGAACATAGAACTTAATAACGTGTAAAATAAAAAAGATGAAACATCCACGACAAAAAAAGACACACAAGGGAATGATTATTTTTAAGGTTGAGGTTAAGGGGTGAGATTGAGAAAACAAGATTGGGAAGATAAGATTGGTAGAAACGGTGAACAATAAACAATAAACAATGAACAATAAACAGTGAATAGTAAACAGTAGGCAGTCGGCAGTGAACGTAGAACAATGAACTTTTTGAACTTTTTTAAACAATAAAACAATATTTTATTCGTACATTCGTATAATTCGTATTTCGTAAAGAACAATAAACTTAAAAATATAAACAAATGAAAACAATTACTTTTAATGAGTTACGAAGAATAAAAGATAAATTGCCCGATGGAAGTATGCAAGCTATTGCAGATTCTTTAAATATTAATTTAGATACAGTTCGTAATTATTTTGGCGGAACAAAATACGATAATAACGAAATTATTGGCATTCATACCGAACAAGGACCCGATGGTGGAATTGTTTTACTTGACGATACTACAATTCTGGAGGAAGCTATAAAAATATTAAATGAAAATAATTTGAATTAAAACTTCATTTAAAAACTCTTTTACATAGTGAAATTTTAATTTCCATTTCTGATATTCATTAATTTTTGTTTTAATATATCTTTGAATAACATTATAAATAATAATTTTCTTTCATTAACATATATAACATTATGTATAAGCGAGATAAGGCAATTAAAGATATAAAACTCGAAATAGAATTATTTGAAGTAATAAATAATTGCAAAGTTTGTCATGTAGGTTTTGTTGACAACGCTAAACCTTATGTTTTAGCATTTTGTTTTGGATTCGATGGCAAATCAATTTTTTTACATTGTGCAAAAGAAGGACGAAAAATAAATATTTTAGAAAAAAATAATAATGTTTGTATAGAGTTTGATGCTTTTCACGAATTGTTTGCCCGCGATAAAGAAATGGCTTGTAGTTGGCGAATGCGTTATAAAAGTGTTTTAATTTTTGGTAAAGCACAATTTATAACAGATTATGACCTTAAAGTTGAAGGACTTAAAACTTTAATGAAAAATTATTCAGATTTAAGTTTTAATTTTTCTGCTCCATCAATAAATAACATTAACGTAATAAAAATTGACATTGCTCAAATTTCGGGAAGGAAATTCGAATATTTATAAAATTTTAATTTTTGAAACGATGTTTATTATATTAAAATCGTTAGATTTGAAATTATTTTTTTTAAGTGACAGAAACGATAAATAATATTGAAGTTGAGAATTGGTATAATACTTTAATTGATGGAAATAATTTGTTATCTTATAGAGGAGAAGTTACTTCCGACATAATTACTTCATTAATAGAAAAATTAGAAATTTATTTTAATACGAATATGAATTTGAAAGAATTAAGGAAAATTACAATTCATGTTTTTGTTGAAAGTATTCAGAATATTTTTCATCATGCATTAAAAATTTCAGATAAAAATATAAAGTTTGGTATATTTGCAATGAATTATTTTGAAAATTCTATTAACATAATTACTGGTAATTATATATTAAAAGATAGGATTCAGATATTAACCGATAGAATTAATCAAATAAATTCTTTATCAAAAGATGAATTAAAAGCACTTTATAAATTAATTTTAAACAACGATGAATTTCTCGAAAAAGAGGGCGGAGGTCTCGGGTTAATTGATGTTTCACGTAAAACTGGAACCAAATTAGAGTATCAATTTTTAAATATTAATAAAAATATTTACTTTTACATTTTGAAAATTAAAATAATTTAGCATATCTTTAACCACTAAAAAAAAAAATATGGATACAATAGTAATTGAAGGAACACCTAAAACTCCCAGCATAAATTTTGATGCTGTTGCTGGTAAAATAGAAATTAAAGGAAGATCAATTCCCGAAAATTCGATTGAATTTTACAGACTTTTGGTTGAATGGTTGGAAGCTTATGCAACTGCTCCACTAGCAAATACAATCGTAAATATTCAATTAGAATATTTTAATACAAGTTCATCAAAGTGTATTCTTGATATTTTCAAAAAACTTGAAAATATTTCAAAAGCAGGTAGTAATATTGTAATTAATTGGTATTACGAAGAAGATGATGAAGATATGCTTGAAGCTGGTGAAGATTATCAATCAATTATTAAAGTTCCTTTTAAAATGATTGAAATAGAAGAATAAAATACTAGTTACTACGTCATGGCGGGCTTGACTTGTCATTTCATTAAAGAAACACTACCAATTTTCAACCTCAAAACTCAAATCTTTCCATTCTGGATTCATATCTTTTTTAGTTTTATATTTATAGTTTGTGGTTAAACCATAAACCTGAAACTATAAACTGGCTTTTATTTTTTTCCTTTTTTTCATTATTTCCGAAACCCAATCGCCTATTTCAAGAGTTTTTCTTAGTAAGTTATAATATAAAGTTATAAATAACAAAATTGACATTAACCATATAATAATAATGTTAACCCAGAATGTGTCGAAATAAGTCCCAAAAATTTTCTTACGTGGTGCATAAAAATGCGAATCCAGCACACCACCTTGCGGGTCGTAAAATATAGGGTCAGCTTTTTGATATAAATGGTGATTATATTCTACAATTTTATTCATTTCGTTTTCATTCTTTACAAATTCTTTCAAACTTTCGTTATAATAATCTTTTTTAAGCTGAATAAACTTTAGTTTGTCTTTTCCATTTTTTTGAAACTTATTGTAAATCCTATCTTTAGCTTCGCTGGCTTTATTAAATTTTTGAATATAATATTTATTTAATTCATCAAAATACAGGCTTAGCTTATCTAAAGTTTTGTCGTTTATTTTATTGTAAACTAAATCGTTAATTTTTACTGGAAATGCAACTTTTTTATTTAATGTTGTTTCAACCGATAACTCATTGCGTAATAATAACAATGCATCATCAATTACATCTTTTTGTTTTTCTTTAATGCCTAATACACGCTTAACATCGGCAACTTTATTACGAAGAGAACGCAACCAAAAGTCTTTTTTGAAATTTGCCGAACATGTAATTTTTTCGTAAGGATAAAATTGCTTTTCATATTTGTTCTCGCGGAACTGATATACTGCAAGGGCTTCATAAGCCCACCGGGCAGTAATAATCTGCCCGTATATTGGAATATGACTTGGGCTGCTAACATCGGGATTAAGTTTATCGAACTTCACTATTATACCACTCAAAATAAGTTGAGGAATTACAAGGAAAGGTATTAATATGTATATTGTTACTGCTGAATTAAAAGCATCTGAGATATTGAGTCCAAGTAAGTTAGAAAATACCCAGGCGCTAAAAAGCACTAACCAATATTGCCAATACATACCGTGAATTTCTAATATTGAATTTCCGATTGCAACAAATAATGCAGCTTGAATCGCCGAAATTATTGTTAAAATAAAAACTTTAGAAAATAAATAACTGCCCCAGCTTAAATTCAAATATTTTTCACGCTTTCTAATTTTTCTGTCTCTGAAAATTTCTTCGGCACTCACTGTTAACCCAACAAAAATTGAGATAATAACTGACATAAACATGAATATTGGCACATTAGAATTTTCGCTAAATGTATATCCCGAATCGTTTGTAATATCAACATTGTAATACCTTATTATAAATGATAATATAAAAGATAAAAGCGGTGCTTCTAATAAGTTTATTAATAAATACTGTGAGTTTGAAATTTTTGAAAGAACATCACGGATAACAAAAACTTTAAATTGTTTTATTTTTCCAGGAACTTTAAAAAATATTTCAGGTATTTTATAACTTGATTTGTCGTTGTTTTCATTAGTTGTAATATGATGTTTATCATAGCGTTGAAGCCATTCAATTGGTGATATTTTTCGTGTATGAGTTTGATTACCATATTCATCAAGTACGTTTGCTTCAACAATATTGAAAATTTGTTCGGGGTTAACATTACCGCAGGTAAGACATTCGCTTTCGCTCCAGTTTGCTTGATGTGTGCGAGATTTAAAGTATATTATTGAGTCAACAGGGTCTCCATCATATATAAGGTATCCACCAGTATCAAGTATCAATAGTTTATCGAACATTTTAAAAATATCTGACGATGGTTGATGTATAACAACAAATACTAATTTCCCTTTTAATGCTAATTCTTTAAGTAAATCGAGTATATTTTCAGAATCTCTTGAAGATAAACCCGAAGTTGGTTCGTCGAGGAAAAGTATTGATGGTTCTCTAATTAGTTCAAGTGCAATATTTAAGCGTTTACGCTGACCCCCACTAATTTTTTTGTTAAGAGGAGTACCAACTTTCATGTCTTTTATTTTATAGAGACCTAAATTTTGCAACGTTTTCATAACAATTCTCAAAATCTGAAAATGGTTAAGATTATCAAAGCATAATTTAGCATTATAATAAAGATTTTGAAATACAGTAAGGTCTTCAATTAAAAGGTCATCTTGCGAAACATAGCCGATAAGCCCTTCAATTTCTTTATTTTCCGAATAAATGTTTATGTCATTTATTGTTATTTCGCCATTAGTTGGTTCGTAAGAACCATTTAAAACATTAAGTAAAGTTGTTTTTCCAGCACCGCTAGCACCCATTATTCCAACTAAATGTCCCGATTCTTCCTTAAAACTCATTTTATGTAATCCAATTCCACCGCCTTTAAATGCAAACTCAACTTCTTTAGCTTCAAAAACAATTTTTGATTTAATTTTATCTTCGTTAAAAACGCTAAGAATATCGGAATAATATATAGGTGCTATTTTTGCTGAACGTATTGAACTTCCATTACTTAAAACGTAAACTTTATGAAGATGAATAAGTTGTCCGTTTAAATACAACTCCCTCTCGCCCAAATACTTCAATAAAAACATGTTTGCCATTCGTACATGAAAAACACGTAATTGTCCCTGAAGATTAGGGCGGTATAAATGTTTTACTTTAGGATGGCTAAAATTATCATTACTGTCAACCAAAAGCATGCGCGTTGAATTGGGTATTTCGTCGAAAGTATATAAAACAAAGGCTTTTAGCCTGACATATTCTTCTGAAACAATATGGAAAGTGTCGGCAACAGTTTCAACAAATTCTAATTCCTGTTCCGAAATTTCGACCGAATCTGATTTAATAAATTCGAGTAATCGAACAAGCACAATAACTTTCTGTTTTTGTGTAAGCTCCTCATTAATTTCTGTGCAAATTTTTAAAACTTTTACAGAGCTGCCTGCAATTCGTTTTTTACGTAGTGTTGAATCTGATTGCTTTGCCTGATATTGTTCGTAGTAATTATTAAATACTTTTAAATATTCGTTTACAAGTTCACTATTAAGTTGTTGCAATAGAAATGAGCCAACAACCGACCTTCTTTCTTCTGCATTACTTTCAGGTCGGGCAATAATTGCAAATAATTGCATTAAAGCTTTTAGTATTCTTTCGCTCATTTTCTTTTTACTAAAAGAGGCATTATTACGCAAATAATGCCTCTTAAAAAATAATTTTATTTACACAAAATATTATTGTTTAAAGCCAATTAACATAATTACAAAGCCAGATTTAGCTTTACTTGCAGCATCAAGTTCGGCTTCAATTATACAATCAATAGTAGAGATAAATTTAAAATCCCAATAAATTGAATTTTGATAATCGCGATTTGTGAAAAGCAGGTTACGTTCTTTATCGTATAACGAAAATATTAAATTTCCTTCAGTTTGACCTGTTGCACCAGTTATTCTGTATGTTGTTCCACCATAAAAAGTTGAATGAAATTCAGCAATTTCTTCACTATTTAATAGTGCTTTATATTGTTGTCCGTCAGATATGTATGGCGATATTATATGTTTTGTACATAAAGCAGTAGTTACATCTACCTGAGCAATGGTTTTATTTGTATTTAATGCCAATGCTAAAATTGCTGCAATAGCTAAGGTTGTTATTTTTTTCATTATAAATAATTTTAATCAACAATTTTTTTTCTGATTGCACTAATTTTGTCTGATATTGTTTTAAGCTGCTGGTCGGTCATTAATAATTCCGATTTACTATTAATTACAGTTAGTTTGTTTTTTACGTCAACAGTAGGTGCAGAATAAGTATAGTTAATATCAATTCCATCGAAATCGTAAGCTAAATCAATAAGTGCATCAATTAATTCGGCATATTCTTTTGATTGATTGTAATATGGTGATAAAATTTTAATTAAATTATCTAATGGGTGTTTTTGCTCTCCAATTCTTGTAGCTATTTCTTTATTTTTACTTGATTGAGAAAGTTGAGTAAGCATATAAGTGCTTTCGAGCCAACCACCTGCTAATATTAAAACTCCAATATCATTTCTGTTATTATCTTTTAAATACTGGTCGGCTTTACGGTACGAATTTGAAATAATAAACATTAAGGAATCTTTATTGCCTAAATTATTTTCAATTCGGGTAATTGTTTGTTTATCAAAAGCATTTTCGATACCTAATTCCTGTGATAATATTTTTATTACAGAAAAATATTGAATTCCTTCGGAGTTCTGTTCAAAGACATTCAAATAACCAAGATTTGCTCCGTAAACACCTAAATTTAAAGCTTTTTGAAAATTGTTAGTGTAGTTGTGCGATTTGTTATAAGGGTTAAGTAAACTTTTGTCAAAATCAAGATTTGAGTTTTTAACTAAAAAGGCAATTTCGTAAGGCGAAGGAATACTAAATAAAGTATTATCGAATTTTATCAATGTTCCTTGCGTTGAATCTATGTTAGATTCAATGTTTTGCTCAATTTTATCTTCATTATTACCATCTGAATTACATCCATTAATGGCAACTGACATTAGTAAAATTGCTGAAACTAATTTAATTTTAGAACGTAATTTATTGCTTAACATGATGATACATATAATTAATTAGAATATGCAAGTAAGAAAAAAAAGTTGAAATAACAAAAAGTTTATTGTAAAATAATTAAAATATTTTTAAAATAAAATGTAACTGTCTCATTATTAGTATTATTCAATTAGTTCCGAAGCATCTTTTATTCCAATTCTTTGATTTTTATTAAATGCCACTATAAAAGCATCGTTAAATCCAATATTTTGAGCTTTTTTAAGTTCGCGAAATGCATCTTCAAGAGTATTAAATTTTCCAACTGTATATTTATAAAGCCCATTATGAAAATATTCGTCAACATCATTTCCTTTAAAAATTTTATTTGCTCTGTTAAGTTTTGTAGCCGAAGTCATAATTTGTACTCTGAAGTTTATATTGTTTACTTTCGGTTCTTTTAATTTTGGTGAGTTTTTAATTTTTTCGTTTACATTAAGTTGAGGATTTTCGGCTAAAATGTGAGACACGATAAGAGGATAATTTTTTTTAGCAAATTCTCTTGAACAGGAGTTAAAATGCCACCACTCTGTTGATATACTTGAGAAGCTAGCAAGTTTCATTACCGACCTTAAAATTAGCCGGTTGTTTACTTGAGTTGGGTTTAATTTTCCCGATTTAATAAAATCTTGCTCAAATAAAGGGTATGCTATATTTTCAAATGAGTCAAAATTAGTTCCCATATCTAAAAAGTTTCCTAATGTGTCGGCAAGTGTTACATCAACAGCAGCACCATAATTATGTAATGAGCCATATATTGGATTTGCCAAATATTTTTCTTTCATTTCCTGAGGAATTTGTGCCTTATCCCACATATTTTTCTGAATTGATAGTGGGCGGGCAGCATCAAGAATTACAATGCGGTAATTTGGCATTATTTTTATTAAATCATTTGATGCGTTTATCAGTTTTTCGGCTACCTCTTTTTGTAAATATGCATGTGTTAAATTATCATAAATATTTATTCCCAAGAAATTGTTAGTGGTTGCATATTGTAAATTAACAATTATGTTTGAATCTAAATCGCTTATATCAACCAAACCATAGCCACGCATAATTTGTTCTATTTCAGGTATTATGCGAATTGTTATATTAATTTTCTCACCTTTAATTATATTTGTAGTTGTTAAATTTTCATTTGCTTTTATCTGATTATTAATTGATAAGGAGTTAGAAAATATCAAAATATTAAACATTGATATTGCTACTAAAATATTTTTATATAAAAAGTATATCTTTGAAATTATTAATAACACTTTTTTGCTTTTGGCGTGAAAATATAATATTTACTTATTAATTCAAAATTTTGTTTTATGAAAAAAAAATCTGTTTTGCTTATTTGGTTGATTATTAGTTTTGTAACAGTTTATTCGCAACAAAGAATTTTAACAATTGATGAAGCTGCAATTGGGCAATATCGAAATTTTTATCCTCAATACTTACAACAATTGCAATGGCGTTCAAATTCCGAAACATTTACGTTTAATAAAAATGGAAATTTATTTGAAGGAAACCTAAAAGACAGTTCTAAAACTGAAATTTTAAATAGTTCCGAAATATTGAAAGCTTTTAAAGTTCATAATTTAAATAGCCCAAGCCCGTATTCAAGTTTTTTGTGGGTTAATAAAAATCTTTTAAAAATTGAAACAACTGAAAATATTATTTTATTTAATGTTAATTCTAAAAAAATTGAGCAATATGTTACAATAGATAGTTTAACCGAAAATATTGATTTTTGCAATGAATCTAAGATGTTGGCTTATACAAAATTAAACAATTTGTATGTTTCCGATATGCAATCTAATGAGAAGGCAATTTCGAACGAAAAGAACACTGGTATTATTTTCGGAAAATCTGTTCATCGTGATGAATTTGGCATAGTTAAAGGTACATTTTGGAGTTCAACTGGTGAAAAATTAGCATTTTACAGAATGGACGAAACTATGGTTACCGAATATCCATTAGTTGATATAGAACCCCGAATTGCCGAATTAAAAAACATTCGCTATCCTATGGCAGGTATGCAAAGTCATATTGTTACAGTTGGTGTTTTTTCAGTCGAAAGTGGTAAAACAATTTATTTGAAAACAGGCGAACCAGTTGTTCAATATCTTACAAATATTTCGTGGAGCAACGACGACAAATATATTTTTATAGCTGTGTTAAATCCTCAGCAAAATTACATGAAATTTAATCAGTACGATGCAACTACAGGCGACTTTGTTAAAACTTTTTTTGAAGAAAAAAATGAAAAATATGTTGAGCCATTAAATCCTATTGTATTTCTTAAAAAATCGTCTGATAATTTTATTTGGCAAAGTCAACGCGATGGATATAATCACCTTTATTTATATAATGCAAATGGCGATTTACTTAAGCAATTAACAAAAGGCGAATGGGTTGTTACCGATTTTTTAGGATTCGATCAGGAAGAGAAAGTTGCATATTACATTTCTACCGAAAAAAGTCCGTTAGAACGTAATGTGTATAGTGTTAATTTAGAAAACGGAAAAATAATTTGTTTAACTCCCGCTCAAGGTTATCATACTGCAATGTTTTGTAGTTCAGGTAAATATTTAATCGACCAGTATAGCTCAACCGAACTTCCAAATGTTTATAATTTAATTGATGCTAATGGCAAAAAAGTAAGAGAAATTCTTAATGCACCAAATCCATTAAAAGATATTTCGCTACCCGAAATGCAAATGTTTAAAATTAAAGCCACCGACGAAAAAACTGATTTGTACGGTCGAATTATAAAACCTTTAAATTTTGATGCCTCTAAAAAATATCCTGCAATATTATATGTTTATGGTGGTCCGCATGCACAAATGGTCGAAAATTCGTGGTTAGGCGGTGCTCCGCTTTGGGATTACTATATGGCTCAAAAAGGGTATGTTGTTATAACAGTTGATAATCGTGGTTCTGCCAACAGAGGTTTTGAATTTGAAAGTGTAATTCACCGTAATGTTGGCACAAACGAAGCGTTAGACCAAATGGAAACTGTAAAATATTTAAAGAATCTTGGTTACGTTGACGAAAAAAGAATTGGTGTACATGGCTGGAGTTATGGCGGATTTATGACTATTAATTTAATGACAACTTTTTCCGATGTTTTTAAAACCGGCGTTGCTGGCGGTCCTGTTATTGATTGGAAATATTACGAAGTAATGTATGGCGAACGTTATATGGACACACCACAAGAAAATCCTGATGGATATGAGAATACGAGTTTATTAAATAAAGCCAAAATTTTAAAAGGCAATTTGTTAATTATTCATGGATACATTGATAATACTGTTGTTATCCAGCATAGTTTATCGTTTATTCAAAAATGTATCGAAAACGGAATTTTGGTTGATTATTTTCTTTATCCCGAACATGAGCATAATGTTAGAGGAATGGATAGAATACATTTATTGAAAAAAATAACTAAGTATTTTGATGATTATTTGTAAATTATAAGCAAACGCTGTAAATTGTCACATTTTTAAAATTCCAAATATCAAAATCCAAGTTCCAAATTATAAACCCGAAACTTTAAACCCGAAACCCGAAATAGTAAACAGTAAACAGTAAATAGTCACACAATAGTTAACACAATGGTCACACAATTGTTTTCTAAATGCATTACAAATGCTGACAATTGTATGACTATGTATGACAATCGTATGACAATCGTATGACAATCGTATGACAATCGTATGACAATCGTATGACCATGTATGACTACAAACTCTAAACTTGAAACTCTAAACTTAAAACCCGAAACTCTAAACTCTTTGATTTATTTTTATTCTTTTATAATTATTTTGTTTTTAGCAGAATTTTTGGAAATTACCCGAATGATATACATTCCCTTTTGGTATGCCGATATATCAATAGAATAATTGGTATCGGCAATTGTTTTATCCAACAATTTCTGCCCTGCGATATTGTAAATTGTAACTGAATACGGATAATCTTCATTATAAACGTTTAGTATTTCAGTAACAGGATTGGGAAAAACGTTAATTTTTGAGTCAGCAGCTATTTCCTTAATACCAATTATTTGTTGATAATTGCTGTAAACATATTTATAATTGTTTTTTAACAATTGAGTTTGACTATCCCAATATTGTGCAATTTTAGAAGTTATGCTATTATTTAAATCATAAGTATAAATGTATTTACTTTCCCAATCTGTATGCCATGCACCTGCCTGCCATATCTCATCTTTAGAGGATGTTTGGTTTTTTTTGCTATCATAAACAGAAGTATATTTACTGTCATTTACCCAATTATCGCTTATGTATTTTTCATATAAAGATGTATTAGAGCCATAAGTATCCTGTTCGGAATATGTTTCTTTTTTATCAGGCGTCCAGTTTCCGCCAACAAAGGTGTCTATTACGGCAACATAATTATTACCGGTGTATGTAAATGTATATCTCTCGGAATTTGCCCAATTATTACTAACATATTTTTGCACTGTATAGGTTAAAGGCTGAAATTCGGTAAAATTATGCCATGTAACATCCATATATTTTTCATCATAAAGCCATATATTATTAATGGTATCCCAATTACTTCCGATTTCTTCCGTTAATATATTATTGATGTAAGTATCTTCGTATTTCCAATTATTTATATATTGGTTGTGGTATGTATTCCATTCTTTCTCAACATCTGCAGTTATATTATTATTAACATCATACGTGTAATCGTCTTGATAACCCCAGTTGGTAACCCAATTACTGTTTTGCCATTGCTGACCTTTATATTCAGTTTGGTCATTATGTGTATTATATGTACTGATATTTTGATAGGAATTTACCCATGTATTAACATTCCAGTATTGACTTAATTGCAAAGTAGTATTCCACATATTATCGTAAGTATAAGTAGTTTTTGACTGATTTGTAGTGTTAGATGAATCTTTCTCAATTACCTGGGTAATTCTGGCACCTGCATCGTATGTGTAGTTGGTAACCGAATTTTTTATCCATAAATTATTATCCATATAATCGGGATAATAATTTACTCTGATTCCTGCTCTGTAAACAGTGTCAGCAGTTTGGCTTGTTGTTTTGTTATTTAAGGTGTGTTTCTTTTTTAAAAAAACTTTTTTTTTGTCGGTGTGATTGCCGTTTTGAGCAAAACCCGACAGGGTTAAAGCACCTGCAATTGCAAAAAGTAAAATTTTATTCATTGTAAATATTATTAATTTTTTTTTTAAATTTTTGTGTAAATATACAAAAAAAATAAAAATCCAATATTATAAAAATAATTTTGGGATAATTTTATTTTGATGTGCTGAATGTAAAAAATAATGCCGTAGGCATGATATTATTGCAACAAAAAAACATTCCAACTATAAAGTTCCGTAGGAACGACATTATTTATATATTT
>MENF01000105.1 GCA_001769035.1 Bacteroidetes bacterium GWA2_32_17 | reverse complement strand
ACAATTCGTATTTCGTAAAGAACAATAAACAGTGAACAATATTTTATTCGTAAATTCGTACAATTCGTATTTCGTAAAGAACAATTGAAACACATATAAATAACATAATAACTAAAATGAAAATAGGAATATATCCCGGATGTTCATTAGAAGGCTCAGCTCGCGATTATAATGAATCGGTATTTGCACTTGCAAAAGCTTTCGCTCTTGAACTTGTACAAATTCCCGATTGGAATTGTTGTGGAGCTACTGCCGCACATAATTTGAATAAAGAATTATCATTGTCTTTGCCAGCTCGAAATTTAGCACTTGCTGAAAAAAATGGATTAGATGAAATTGTTGTTCCCTGTGCAGCATGTTATAGTCGCCTTATGACAACTCAATATGAGTTAAAAAACCATCCCGAACTTAAAAATAAAATTAGTGAAGTTATTGAAATGGATTATAAAGGAACAACTAAAATTATTAATGTAATTGAATGGATTGATAAATATATAATTCCAAAACTTGAAGAAAAAGTTAAAAAACCATTTGATTATAAAGTAGCAAATTATTATGGTTGTTTGTTAGTTAGACCAAATAAGGTTTTAAACTATGATAGAGTTGAAGATCCACAAACAATGGATATTGTTATGAATAAAATAGGTGCTACTTCAATTGATTTTCCATATAAAACAGAATGTTGCGGTGCAGGACTTTCAATATCAAGGACAGATATAGTTTCAAAACTTTCAGGAAAAATTATTGAAGATGCTGAACATCGCGGTGCCGATGCTATTATTGTTGGTTGCCCAATGTGTCATTCTAATTTAGACATGAGGCGTACCGATATTAATAAATATTGGAATACTGAATTTAAAATTCCTGTTTTGTTTGTAACCCAAGCTATTGGTTTGGCAATTGGTTTAACTCCAGAACAAGTTGGTTTACAAAGACATTTTGTTGAAGTAAAATTAGCTGAAAAAATATGAAAAATCCTAAATCCTTAATCCTTAATCCTAAATAAATATATGGCAAGAATTGGTGTTTTTATTTGTCATTGTGGCGAAAATATAAGTGCAACTGTAGATTGTACTAAAGTTTGTGAGACTACTGCAAAATTGAAACATGTTGCTTATGCTACAGAATATAAATACATGTGCTCCGATCCCGGGCAATCTTTAATTAAAGAAGCAATAAAAAAATATAATCTTACAGGTGTTGTAGTTTCAGCTTGCTCGCCTCGAATGCACGAACCAACATTTAGAAAGGCATGTGCTGAAGCAGGCTTAAATCCTTTTTTATGCGAAATGGCAAATCTTCGTGAGCATTGTTCTTGGGTGCACGAAAAAAGTGAGTCCACTACACAAAAAGCTATAGATATTGTTAGAATATTAGTCGAAAAAGTTAAACATAATGCAGCATTACAACCTATTCGTGTTCCTGTAACAAAAACTGCTTTAGTAATTGGCGGTGGTATTGCAGGTATTCAAGCTGCTTTAGATATTGCAAACTGTGGTCATAAAGTTATTATGGTTGAACGTTCTCCATCAATTGGCGGGCACATGTCGCAGCTTTCCGAAACTTTCCCGACTTTAGATTGTTCTCAATGTATTCTTACTCCCAGAATGGTAGAAGTTCTGCAGCATCCAAATATAACATTATATAGTTATGCAGAAGTTGAAGGATTAGACGGTTTTATTGGAAACTTTGTTGTTAAAATTCGTAAGAAAGCAAAAAGTTTAGACGAAAAAGTATGTACAGGTTGTGGTTTGTGTATAACAAAGTGTCCTGTTAAAAAAATTCCTAATGAATTTGAACAGGGAATGGGTTTTCGTCATGCTATTTACGTTCCTTTTCCACAAGCTGTTCCAAATAAACCTGTTATTGACAGAGAACATTGCACCTATTATATTAAAGGTAAATGTAAAGTTTGCGAAATTGTTTGTCCTACAAAAGCAATTCGTTTCGACCAACCTGATGAAGTTATTGAGGCTAAGGTTGGTGCAATTGTTGTTGCTACAGGGTTCGATATTAAACATGCAGACTTTTTTCCTGAATATGGTTATGGAAAATATAAAGATGTAATTGACGGATTACAGTTTGAACGTTTAGCTTCAGCTTCAGGACCAACTTCTGGTGAAATTTTAAGACCATCTGACGGACAAAAACCCAAAAATATTGTGTTTATTGCTTGTGCTGGTTCAAGAGACCCTGCAAAAGGCATAGCATATTGTTCTAAAATTTGTTGCATGTACACTGCAAAACATGCAATGTTATATAAACATAAAGTACACGAAGGAAACGCTTACGTCTTCTATATGGATATTCGTTCTGCCGGAAAAAATTATGAAGAATTTGTTCACCGGGCTATAGAAGAAGACCATGTAAATTATATTCGTGGAAGAGTTTCTACCGTTTATGAGCGTGATGGAAAATTAATTGTTAAAGGTGTTGACACATTGTTAGGAGCTCAACCTGTTGAAATAGTAGCAGACATGGTTGTTCTTGCAACTGCCGGTATTGCTAATAATGGTGCCGAACAACTTGCACAAAGATTACATATTTCTTATGATTCACACAAGTTTTTTGCAGAAGCTCATCCAAAATTAAAACCTGTAGAAACTAATACTGCCGGTATCTTCTTAGCAGGTGCTTGTCAAAATCCAAAAGACATCCCGGATTCTGTTTCTCAAGCTTCAGGTGCCGCTGTAAAAGTTGCAGTTTTATTTTCTCAAAATGAACTTACACGCGAACCTTTAGTTGCTGTTGTTAATCGTATGGGTCCTCCAATGTATTCAACTTGTGTAGGTTGTTTTATGTGTCAGCCGGTTTGTCCATATCAGGCAATTGAGCGTGAAGAATACAAAACCAGAGATGGTAAAGTAATTAAAACTGTTGCTAAAATAAACGAAGGACTTTGTCAGGGATGCGGTACTTGCGTTGCTTTGTGTCGTTCAAAATCTATTGATTTATACGGCTATACAAACGAGCAGGTATATACCGAAGTAGTGGCTTTGTTAAATGATTATTAATGAATATTAATATTATGAAAGGGATAACATTGTACAATATGAATTGCCACGACCTTCAGGTCGTGGATAAAATAAAACAAAATAATTCTTGGCTTTAGCCAAAAATGACAATAAATAACAAAGTGTATAAATTTATTCAGTTTTCAGTATAGAATTTAATGTTTTTAAAGAAGAAAATATGTCAGATTTTGAACCTAAAGTAGTTGCCTTTGTTTGCAACTGGTGTACTTATGCGGGAGCCGATTTAACGGGTACCAGTCGTATAAAATATGCTTCAAATGTTAAAATTATACGTTTCCCTTGTACTGGTCGTATTGATTTTATGCTTTTACTTAAATCATTTGCAAATGGTGCCGATGGAATAATAATTTCCGGTTGTCATCCAAATGATTGCCATTATACTTCGGGAAATTTTCATGCAAAACGCCGTTGGATAATGTTTAAAGAGCTTATGGACTTTATGGGCATTGATATGAAACGTATCACTTTCTCATGGGTTTCTGCTGCTGAAGGGGCAAGATGGGCAGAAGTAGTTAACACTACCGTTGCAAGAGTTCGTGAGCTTGGTCCCTATGTATCATATAAACAAATGGTTAATACACATATTGAAGAGGAGGTAACTAATGAGTAATGTTGCAACAAAAGCAAAAGAATTGCTTGAAAGTAAGGCTGTTCAAGTTGTTATTGGTTATGAAAATGGTACAAACGGAGTTGTCCGTCCTGCTTTTATTACCACTCCAGCTAAAGCCGCTCAATTAATTTATGATGAACGTTGTGTGCAAAATTTAGCTGTTTACTTAACAAAACACGAAGTAAAACATTTCGGCAAAATGGGTATTGTTGCTACTTTACCTGTTATGCGAAGTATAATGATGCTGATTTCGGAGCAACAAGTTTTTCCTGATAATATTGTTGTACTTGGAATTGCTGATGACGGGAATATTCTTGATTTTGCAGATATGAAAATTATGCAGGCACATATCGGGAAATCAAATTTGGAAAATCCTTCAAAAGACCAGGAGAAATTAGCTGAGTTGAACAAGATGAGTTTAGAGGAAAGATTCAAATTTTGGGAACAGGAATTATCGAAATGTATAAAATGTTATGCTTGTCGCCAGTCTTGTCCGATGTGCTATTGTACTCGTTGTTTTACAGAATGCAATCAACCCCAGTGGCTCCCTGTTCAGTCAAATACTCATGGTAATATGGAATGGCATATTCTGCGTGCGATGCATCTTGCGGGTCGTTGTATAAGCTGCGGTGAATGTGGCAGAGCTTGTCCTGTAAATATTCCCTGTCATTTGTTAACAATGCAGTTAGCCGACCAAACATTTAATTACTTTAATGTTCACGCCGGAATTTCTGAAGATATGAAATCTGTTATGTCCACTTTTGAACCTAATGATAAAGAAAGTTTTATAATTTAACATGGAAACAATTAAAAAATTAATCAGCAAACAATCGCTCGAAAAGTTATATACGACTTTATCGGCAAGCCGAAAGGTTTATGCTCCGGTTGTTGCAGCAGATAAACGGGTAGAATATAAGTACAATCCTGCTTTTGCAGATGTAACTTTTGAGCATATTCAGTCAACTTTATCAGTTAAAAATGTAGTTTTTCCTAAAGTTGAAAATATATTGTATTATACTAATAATAAAACTGATAGTACAATAACTGAAATTGATTTAACAAAGATTCAGGAAGTAGTACTTTGGGGTGCTCATCCATGCGATACTGCCGCCTATGATATACTTCGTTCTATTTTTTGTTGGGATATTAAAGACGAATTCTTTGCAAAAAGATTAGAAAAATTAGTAGTAATTGGTTTGGCTTGTCATCAAAGTGATGCATATTGTTTTTGCACATCTATTGGCTTATCTCCAAATTCAACAAAAGGCAGCGACATATTGTTATCAAAATTAAAATCCGGAGATTATATAGCTGAAATTCTTACCGAAAAAGGTAACAGTATTGTTACAGCATCAACAGATTTATTTGAACAGCCAAATAAAGAGGAAGTTGTTATAACAGAGGTTAAACAAAAATTTAATAACGAGCAAGTAACTGAAAAATTAAAAACTGCATTTGAAAATCCTTTTTGGATTGAAAACTCATTGCGTTGTATTG
The DNA here is from genome assembly GCA_001769035.1 of Bacteroidetes bacterium GWA2_32_17. Lineage (GTDB taxonomy): Bacteria > Bacteroidota > Bacteroidia > Bacteroidales > GWA2-32-17 > GWA2-32-17. The sequence continues at coordinate 522 of MENF01000105.1, read as the reverse complement.
GTTGTGGTGCTTGTGCATACATTTGTCCAACTTGTGCATGTTTCGATATTCAGGACGAAACAAAGGGCAAGGAAGGTCGTCGTTATCGCAGTTGGGATTCATGCGGCTTAAAATTATTTACCTTACATACTTCCGGTCATAACCCTCGCGAAGTTCAAAGTCAAAGATGGAGACAGCGAATTATGCATAAATTTTCATATATGCCCGACCGTAACATATCGCTTGGTTGCGTAGGTTGCGGAAGGTGTTCACGCGGTTGCCCTGTGGATATGAATATTGCAGAACAATTACAAGATTTAGAAAAGTTAGAAGTTTGAAGTGAAATTAAGATGTCAAACAATGAACAATATTAAATAAAAGAAATAAGTTGAAATAAATAGAAATAAGTCTAAATAAAGTACAAAGTATTAAGTACTAAGAACGGTGAACAATGAACAACAAAAACAATAGTCACACAATTGTCAAACAATGGTCATACAATAGCAATAAAAACAACTGAATGACAATGTATGACTATATTAA
>MENF01000104.1 GCA_001769035.1 Bacteroidetes bacterium GWA2_32_17 | reverse complement strand
AATTTTCGCCAATAAACCACCTTTGGTGGTTTTAAATCTGCGTAAATTTGTGCAATCTGTGGCAAAAATTCCATATTTAGTGGCTGAGTAGTTACGGATTTTGTATTTTAAACGTAACTTTTATTTTACCATTGGACCAACTTTCTGTTGTAGTATTTTTAGAAACTAACGTACATTTTTGCTTTTTTAGATAACGCCTTACTTTACTAAACTTAACAGGATAAATTTGCAAATTATTTTCCATATCATTATTCTTTTACTGTTGTTAGTCTTCAATAAAATTATCAGTTTCATTGGTATATTGGTTTTCAAAATGGCTTATAATGTCAGTTCGTCTAATAACCTCTTTTATTAAAAATTTCAATCAAATATAAAACAATTAAATGAGAAATAAAAATTGTTTTTAGTGAATTTTGAAAAAAAGCATAAACGTTAATAAATTATACGAAATTGTTAACAACAGGGGTTTTAGCAGTCTAACGACTGAGGATGACACCAATTCCAGACCTCGTGGTATAAATAATAGCTATTATGGCATCTTAAATCATAAATCCGAAATCATAATTCGCAAATCATAATATGTTAATAAAAACTTAAGATTTATAAGTTAACAAAGATTGATTTTACTAACTTTGATAAATAATTTAACGAAAATAAAATTATGAGCACAAGGATAATTGAACCTTCAGAATTAATAATAAACCCGGATGGAAGTATTTATCATCTCCATCTTCGTCCCGAACATATTGCAGAAAACATTATTTTGGTTGGCGACCCTGGAAGAGTTCAGATGGTTAGCAGCTATTTTTCGAAAATTGAATGTAAAATTTCAAATCGCGAATTTTATACTCATACAGGTTATTTCAACAATAAGAAAATAACAGTTTTATCAACCGGAATTGGTACCGATAATATTGACATTGTAGTAAATGAATTAGATGCTTTAGTAAATATTGATTTAGAAAAAAGACAAATAAAATCAGCTCATAAAATCTTAAATTTAGTTCGGCTTGGAACGTCTGGCGGGTTACAATCAGATGTATTAGTTGATTCATTTTTAGTTTCGCAAAGTTCAATTGGCTTTGACGGTTTATTAAATTATTACAAAGACAGAAATATAATCAGCAATTTAAATTTCGAAAAAGCATTTATAGAATTCATGCAATGGAACCCACTATTACCAAAACCTTATGTTGTAGATTGTTCCGAAATGCTATTAATAAAACTTGGCAATGGCTTAAAAAAAGGCATTAATATTTCTGCTTCTGGATTTTACGGACCACAAGGCAGAGTGTTACGACTCCAGATTGCTGACCCCATAATAAATGACAAAATTGAAAAATTCGTTTTTGAAGGCAAAAAAATAACAAACTACGAAATGGAAAGTTCGGCACTTTACGGACTTTCGAAACTTCTTGGGCACAATGCTTTAACAATATGTGCAATAATTGCTAACCGCGTTTCAAAAACATATAGCAAAGACTATCATCCTTTTGTTAAAAAACTTGTAGAACATACCTTGCAAAAATTAACAGAATAACAACATGTATAATAAAGAAATATCTTCGCAAATAAAACTGTTAGACGACCCTGATGACAACATTTTTAATGCTGTTCGCGATAACCTTATTAGTCTGGGTACTGAAATTGTACCCGAACTTGAAAAAGCTTGGGAAAGTTCTTTTAGTGAACTTATACAGGAACGTTTAGAAAATATAATAAAAAACATTCAATTTTCTGCAGTAAAATCACAGATAAAAGACTGGGTACAAACAGGTTCAAAAGATATTGCTTACGGAACTTTTTTGCTTGCAAAATACCAATACCCCGACTTATCATGGGATATCATTTCCCAAAATATTGAAAACATTAAAAACGATGTTTGGCTCGAACTTAACGACAATTTAACAGCACTTGAAAAAATAAGGGTTTTAAATCATCTTTTTTTTGAAATATACAAATTCTCTTCAAATAATACTAATTTTTACTCTCCTCAAAATGCTTATTTGAATTTACTTTTCGAAACTAAAAAGGGAAACCCTGTTAGTTTAGGAATATTATATATGTCGGTTGCACAACGTTTAGAACTGCCTGTTTTTGGTGTAAATTTACCGAAAAATTTTATACTTTGTTATGTTGACAACATTAGTTCTTTTCATGCTTTTGGTGATAGCATAGATAATTCAGTTTTATTTTACATAAATCCTTTTAACAGAGGCGCAGTTTTTGGGCGTAAAGAAATTGATTATTTTATAGTTCAACAGAAATTAGAACCTAAAAAAGATTACTTTTTACCATGCCGTAATACTAAAACACTTGAAAGACTCATTTCGAACTTAATATTATCGTACGAAAAATTAGGTTACACCGATAAGATGAGAGAATTGGGCGAGTTACTTGATATTTTGATGGAATAATTTATTTTATTGTTTTCCAATTTTTATAACCAACTAATTGTTTTCCACCAAATAAATTATTCTCGAGCCACGAAATAATTCTGTACTTTGTTTTTTCGTGTTTATTATAGATATAATTCTTTGAAAAAGTTTTAGTATAATTTAGTTTATCTTTCCAAAATATTTCTTTTATTCTGTTTGACATCACATTTGGATGAGTTCCATTAAAAACAGGTAGTCGTCCTATTGGTCCATAATCAAAACCATTATCAGGTTCAATATTATTATCATTTACTATTCCTTTGTGAATTGAATCATGTTCTTTCTTTTTGCTTTTCATACTTAATGGTGGACGAACCCACCCATAATGAAAAATATGAGCATCAACAGAAACAACATTTAATTTTTTCCCATCTTTTTTTCTAAAAGATTGAGCATCTTTATACGAAACAACACCGCAATGGTTTTTTATTATTCTAATTTCATTTCTGTACCATCCATGAAAAGGCAAATAATGAGCATAATCGCCCCAAAAATGATAATATTTGAAAAGTATTCCTTCTATATTTTTGTTATTTAAATATTTTGAACAACAGTCATTAATTATTGTAATATCATTTTCGTGAATTACTTCATCAGCTTGTAAATAAAAACACCAATCGCCTTTACAATAACTAAGTGCAACATTTGTTTCGTCTCTAAATATTGCACTATTAGCATAATGTTTTTCGTCCCAAACTCTACGAATAATTTTTATTTTTGGTGAATTAACAGATAAAATTTCTTCCTCAGTTTTATCGTCATCATAGCCCATACCTAAAGCAACAATAAATTCGTCAACAATAGGTAAAATACTTAAAATAGATTCTTTTATAGGAAAATAAAAGCGGGTAGCATTACGCACAAAAGTAAATCCGCTAATAGTCATAAATAATTGTTCATTGTTTAAAAAAGTTTTTAGTTTCGAGTTTTTAGTTTAAGTTCACTGCCTACTGTTCACTGTTCAAAAAAGTTCACTGTTCATTGTTCTACGTTCATTGTTCACTGCCCACTGCCGACAGCTGACTACCGACTGTGGACTGCTTACTGCCTACTGTTCATTGTTCTATGTTTATTGTTTGTGAAAATATTAATATAAGTTTTTTTAATACAAAACAACGAACATAGAACTTTTTTTAACTTTTTATTTTGAGTTGATTAATCCTTTTCTTTTTTACGTCCAAAGTTGATTTTATCGCCAACATTCAATAATTTTTTAAGCCATTCAAATATTAATGCAACGTACATAAATAAAGTTGTAAACCAAATAAAACCAATATTAAACCAAAGTGTATCTATTTTTTTACCAAACAAATATTTATACGGAGCATAAAAATGAGCACGTCCATAATTTGATTCGGGGTCTTTAAAAATTGGTTTTGTCATTTGTATCAGACGGTCGTCGGTTTCGAAAACTGTTTGAAAACTATTTTTATTTGTTACTAATTCGGACAAGCTATTGTTAAAATAATCTTCTTTTAAAGCTATTAAATTATCTTTGCTTTTATATTTTTTTGAGATATTGTTAAACCTTTTATCGCTTTCAACGGTAGATTCATTATATTTTTTTAAGAAATATTTTTTCTTTGTTTCAAGGTAATTTCGAGTATTTTCGGAAATATCAGAATTAAAATTCTTTTTATTTAACTGGGCTAATTTTTTAAATGTTTTTTTAGAAAAACTTTTTTCTAAAATTTCTATTTCGTTGTTTAAAATCAACAAATTTTTATTCATATCAACCTCTTTGGTTGGTTTAGTTAAGTATCTGTCGCACCCGTCAAGTATATTTATTAATTCCGGTAAAAGATAATTAAACCTATACTCTGCATAACTTTTCTTCCTGTCTATTTCAAAAAAGTTTTTTTCCCATTCGTTATCTTTAAACTGTGTAACTGCAAGTGCTTCAAACGCCCAGCGAGAAGTCATTAAGTCGCCAACAAATGGTACATATTTATGAGAAGCAAATGTTTTGTGTAATTTGTCAAATTTAACAATTACACCGCTTAATAATAATTGCGGAACAAGTATAAAGGGTATTAATATGTAAATTGTTACAACAGAATTTAATGCAGATGAAATATTTAAACCAAGCATATTTGCAAAACAAGCTGAACTATATAAAACTAAAAAATAATTAATAGTAAGACCTTTTATTCCTAAAATGTAATTACCAATAAGCACAAACGTAAACATCTGAATAGCCGATAACACAAACATAATCATTACTTTAGAATTGATATAACTAAAGCGGCTCAAACTGAGGAAACGTTCTCGTTGTAAAATTTTTCTATCCCGAATAATTTCTTCTGCACTTACTGTTAAACCTAAGAAAAGTGCAACTACAATAGCCATAAACAAGTATGCATATAAATTTTCGTTTTCGCTGAATAAATATCTTTCTCCTGCAACATATTTTGTAAAATAACCAAGAATAAAAGCAAGCAATGGAGCTTCAAAAAAGTTCATTAAAATATATTGGCGATTTGTTAGCTTAGCCAGCACATCACGAGTAATAAAAATTCTAAACTGATTTATTTTACTTGGGATTTTAAAATTATTTTTTCGAATTGATTTTGAAAAGGGTTTCGTTTTGAAGTCAACATCAATATTTTCGGAATAATGTTTATTCCACTCTTTTGAAGAAATCTTTCTGCTCTTTGTTAATTTTCCGTATTCATCAACAACCTTCGATTCAACAATTTGCAAAACCTGCTCTGGATTTACATTCCCACAGGTATTACATTCACTTTCGTTAGAATTAATATGATTTGTTGCCTTTTTAAAATACACAACCGATTCGGTAGGATTGCCAAAATAAATCGGGTATCCGCCTTTATCTAAAATTAAAATTTTATCGAATAACTTAAAAATATCAGATGAAGGTTGGTGAATATTAATTATTGCAAGTTTTCCTTTTAAAGTAATTTCTTTTAATAAATCCATTACCATTTCCGAGTCCATCGAAGATAATCCCGAAGTTGGCTCATCAACAAACATTACATCGGGTTCACGAATTAACTCAAGAGCAATATTCAAACGCTTACGTTGCCCACCGCTTATAAATTTATTTAATGGTCCGCCAACTTTTAAGTTTCTTATTTCATACAAATCCAAATCCTGCAACACTTTAGTAACAGCTTCATATATTTGTTGTTCGGTATAATCGTTGAAACAAAGTTTTGAGTTGTAATAAAGATTCTGATAAACAGTAAGTTCTTCAATTAAAAGGTCATCTTGCGGTACAAATCCAACAACACCTTTAATGGCTTCTTTTTCAGAATAAATATTAAATCCATTTATCAGAACCTCACCACTTTGTGGTTTAATGTTACCGTTTAAAATATTTAATAATGTTGATTTTCCGGCACCACTACCTCCCATTACTCCAATCAGTTGCCCTGTTTCTTCGCTAAAATTGAAAAAATGCAATCCATTATCAGAATTTGGGAATCTGAACTCAACATTGTGGGCAGTAAATATAATTTTTTCAGATTTCGATTGACTTAAGAATGCTCCAACAACATCGCTATAATAAATTGGGCTTGTTTTTCGGCTTCTTATTGATGACCCCTTAACAAGTACATAAACACGTTTGGGGCTAATTATCTGACTGTTTAAATAAAAAGGTTCATTGCCAATATAACCAAAGACATACATATTAGTACTTTCAATATGAAGTATAACTAATTGACCTGTAATATGTTCGCTGTATATGTGCTTAACTTCAGAATTTGAAAAGTCTTTATTGCCATCAACTAATAACAAATTTTGCTTATAAGGAATTTTATCAGGTTCTTCAAGAATTAATGCTTTACAATTTTCATATTCGAGTTGATTGATATTAAATGTAACGGCAACTGTTTTAACAAACTCTAATTCTTCATCGGTAATTGAACTTTCGTGATTTATAAATTCAAAAAGTTTTAATAAAACAAGCATTTTTTGTTCCTGACGAAGTTCGTCATTTACACGCGAACAAATTGCAAGTACCTTAACGCTATTTGCCGACATCCTTTTTTTACCTTTTTTACTATGATGTTGAGCAATATATTGGTCAAACAAAGCTAAATATTCATCTACTAATTCCTGATTTAACTGTTGCTTTAAATATGATGCAACAATCACTCTTCCCGGGTTTAAAATTTCACCGTTTTCGCCAATTTCAACGTCTGCAATAATTGCAAATAAACGCATTAATGCTTTTAATATGGATTCACTCATAATTTATATTTTCTTAAATCAACGAACAAACCTACATGATTTTTTAGGAATTTGCAAATTTAAAAATTTGGGAAATTAAAAATTGCTGAAATTATAATTAAATGGTTAAATTGTTAAATTGTTATTTTAATTTTTACCTATATAGTTAATGATTGTCATACAACAATATAGCAATTTAACCATTTGACAATAAAACCATATTCTCTGCAAATGCAAATAAAAATAATTGTTAATAAATTAGTTACTAATCAGTGTCAAAGTTAATATGATTTTTCGTTTAACTCGCACCATATTTCTCGCAAATATTATTCTCGCAAAGACGCAATGCCCGCAAAGTTTTAAGCCCGCAAGGTTTTAAAAAAATCATTAATGATTTTTTTCTTTGCGAACTAACAATTTGTAAATACTATAAACAATTCTATTTCGTATTTCATCATTTTGAGCGTTTTCTATATTTTCTTTTTCTATTTTCTTTGCGTTCCCTGCGCCTTTGCGTGATAATTCTTATACTGAATAGTTACATAAATTATTTTAGTTTTTTAAAATTAATGTTGTAAATTGCACAACTAATTTTATATAAAAACATTAGCCGTTTATGTAACTTTAACAAAATAAATTTGGAAAATGAAAAATACAGTATTATATTTGTACGGCTTTCAAGATTCATAGGAATCTATGTTTAGGTTAGGGAAAGGAATTAGGCGCCAGCCTTTCTCCTTTTCTAGTTTTATGAAACTCTGATACCGTATCTGTTTTATTAATAATTTTGTTGTCGTCTAAATTCGGAACACGCAATAGCAGTGGCAGTTGCAACATTTAAAGATTCACTTTTTTGCAAATTATTTGAAAAGTTTGGAATTAAAAGTTGTTCAGATAATATTTCTAATACAGGTTTAGAAATACCATTACCCTCGCTACCCATTACAATAATTCCTTTGCTTTCTAATTTTTGCTCGTAAATATTATTTCCGTTAAGAGTTGTGCCATAAATAATTAGATTATTGTCATTTTTCAACTTTCTTAAAAGTTCAGGTAACAAAACGTAATGAACTTTCATTCTTGCAAATGCGCCCATAGTTGCCTGAATAACTTTAGGGTTATATATATCAGCAGTAGAATAGCTTGCTAAAATATTTTTAATGCCAAACCAGTCGGCTATTCTTATTATAGTGCCAACATTACCGGGGTCCTGAACATTATCGAGAGCTAAAGTTAAATTTTGTTCAATTTCAGAAATGTCTAATTTATTTTCTATAATGTTACAAACAGCAATAACAGATTGCGGTGTTTTTTGAAAAGATATTTTTTTTATCTCGCTTTCCTCTACTTCATATATTTCTATATTTTTATTTAAACTATTTTTTGAAAGCCATTCAGAAGTAGTAATTAAAAATTTTATTGGAAAATTGGTTTTAATAATTTCCTCAACAATTTTATTGCCTTCGGCTACAAACAAATTATTTTCGAGACGATATTTCTTTTGTTCAAGCGAACTTACAAGTTTTATAATAGCTTTTGAAAGCATGTTTTAAATAAATATGTTATAAAAATAAAAAATTAATATTTAATTTCGGTAAATATTTTTTTCAATCAAAAAAATTGATGCAAATTTGTAAAAAATTATCTTAATAATATAATTATGTCAGGACATAGTAAATGGTCAACAATTAAAAGAAAAAAAGGAGCAATTGATGCCAAACGCTCTAAAATTTTCTCAAAAATTATTAAAGAAATTAGTATTGCTGTAAAAGAAAGCGGTACTGCCGCCGACAGCAACCCAAGATTAAGAATGGCTATTCAGAATGCCAAAGGGGTAAACATGCCTAAAGAAAACATTCAACGTGCTATTAACAAAGCAAGTGCCGAAGGAAGTAATTATGCAGAAACAACATTTGAAGGGTATGCACAAGGCGGTGTTGCTGTATTTATTGAATGTTTAACAGATAACAACAATCGTACAGTAAGTAATGTTCGTTCTGTTTTTAATAAACGCGGCGGAAATCTTGGAACTAATGGTTCACTTAGTTTTTTATTCGACAGAAAAGGTGTGTTTGCCATTCCTAAAGAAAACATTAAAAACCGTGATGAATTTGAACTTGAAATTATTGATGTCGGAGTTGATGACATTGAAGAAGAAGATGAAATTTTGACAATTTATTGCCCGCTCGAAAGCTTTGGAAAAGTTCAGAAAAAATTAGAAGAGTTAAATATTGAAGCCGAAAACTCGGAACTTAGAAGAGTTCCTAACGATTATAAAACTGTTGATATTGAATCAGGTCAGAAAATTATGAGATTAATTGATGAACTTGAAGATGACGACGATGTGCAAAATGTTTTTCATAATCTCGAATTGACCGATGAGTTGATGAATAGCTTGGAATAAGAAGTTAAAAGTTTATAGTTCGTCGTTTATTGTTTATTGTTATACAGTTGTTAACACATTGTTTATCGTTTTTTACCTTTATACTTTAATTTTTTCAAGTTTCATCACCCTACCCTCTTCGCTCAGACACAAGGGGGAAACCGTTTAACGTTTATCGTTTGTTTATTTCTGTTTTTACAATTTATTTCTACTATTTATTTCCGCTTATTGTATATATTTTTCTAATCTTCCGCAATAACAATAATTTTATCTTTTTCGGTAAAATTAATTTTATCCGATTTTTTAGGGTCAACAATAACTCCATAACCCTTATCTGAATCGTGTTGTAAAGCATGAATTTTATAACCAATTGCAACTTGATTTTGACGAGCTGCCGATTCTGTAACTGTATAAAAATCAACATCAATTCCAAGTTGTATAAATTGAGAGGCAGGTTTAACATATATTTCGGAACCATCGGCATCAAATAAATCATCAAAAACAAGTTTTAAATACTTGTTTTCAGATACTTGCGACATTAACAAACTTATTAATTTATCACCAATAATAAAATCATCTACTTTTGTTACTTCAGCTAGTTCTTTATTACGAATATCAATCATTTCGCTAACAATACTAAAATCAACATTTTTTATCTGACTAATATTTCTTAAATGAAGCAAACAAATTAAAGTTTTAGCATCTGCCTCCTGAACATCTTCGATATGAGAATTATATAAAATAATAATATGATTAAATTTTTCGACATTCAAAGATTCTAAAAATTCCCTGTCAATAATATTGCCTTGTAAAAATGAAACTTTCTGCTTTTTTAATTTGTTATTGAGTTCATCAATTTCTTGTTTTGTTGATTCTGTCTCCGAAACAACTTGCACAGTAGAACCCTCAAGTACATAATTGTCCATTTCTTTAATTATCGAAGTCCCCTTTTCATTCCAACCAATAATAAGGGTTTGCTCAATAATTTTTGGTTCGGGTGTTCCAACTTTAATAGCACCTTCATTTATTGTGATATTTGTTTTGCCAGAAAGAACTATCGTGTCGTCATCTTCAGAAATTACAATTATTTTATCTCCTTGTTTTATTACTGTATCCATTGGCGGATTAACAGTAACTTTTTTATTGGCAAACTGAATGCCCATAATTGCACTGTCTTCGTACATTAAAAGAGCTTCTTTAAATGTTTTGCCAACTAATTTTGGTTCTTCGGAGAAATAAATTTCTACACCATCAAAATCTAACAATTCGGTATAAACAACGCTTAAGCCTGATTGACGACAAGTTTGAGCGGTTACACGAGCCAGTATATCGGGAGATAACACTAATTCAGCTTCATTTTTACCTACAAGCATTGCAGCTTCTATATTCGATTTTTCTTTTATTTCGGCAACAATATGATAATTTTCTTGTTTGCGTTTAGGGTTATTTGTTACAGCAAGCATTGATTTAATTACATAAGTATCTGGATTTTCGTTTTCGGGCGATAAAATAATTATTGAACGGGCAAAATTAGGGTTTGCAATTTCTAAATCATGCAAATTTAAAGGACTTCCAGAGCGACAAATAATTTTAGTTTTCTTTGTGTTTTTAATATGTGATTTTATTTCATCTTCCATCTCAATTTTATCTTTGTAGGCTAAAATCACAATTCGCGGACGTTTTTGATTCTCGTTTGCAACAATTAACTCAGAAATTATAGAAAATATTTTTGTTGACCAGCCCAAAATTAATGTGTGATTTGTTTCTAACACTTTAGATTTTCCTTTGCGTAACTCTTCAATTTTTGTTTGAATACCCGATGTTAGTACACCTATTAATGTTGAAAGAATAAAAATTCCACCCAAAGTAACAATGAGCATAATAAATCTGAATTTCCATCCTGCATCACCAGCAACAGTTCCAGAATCCATAGCACGCATCATGCTTTGCCAGCAAGCTTCAAAAAAACTAATTTTGGGATTATCAACTGGTGTAATGCCTGTTATAACAACCACAACCGCAGCAATAACAACAACAATTACCGAAAGAATTCCTAACCAAATAATTAATGACAGAGTTCCGGATGTCATTGTATTATCGAAAGCGTATTTTAACTTTTCTTTAAATGTTGCACTTTGTTTCATCTGTTTATAATTTTATATGTGTTTGATATTGACTTATTTAAAAATTTATTTTTTTGCCACAACTTGTTCCGATTTTTCGGAAGATTTACTGATTATCGCAGATTATTTGCACAGATTTTTTTCCAAAAAACAATCAAAGATTGTTTTAAATCAGTGTTAATCTGTGCAATCTGTGGCATATTTTTTTCTTAATAATCATTCCCTTTCCGCTCAATCAGAACAAGTAGTGTGTTTTAAATTAATCATGGATGTTTCATGTTTTTTTATTTTCCAAATGTAAATATATTTAAAATACTTTAATTTTCTATTTTCCCATTCAATACTTCTAATAAACCCTTTGCTTTTATTAAGCATTCTTCATATTCTTTTTCAGGATAAGATTTTATAGTAATTGCTCCACCAGTAATAAATGAAAGATATTTTGTTTCGGCATTATATTGAAAACTTCTAATAACAACGTTAAAATCAAAATCTTGTGAAGGTGTTACATAACCAACAGAGCCAGAGTATAGTCCTCGTTTTGTTTTTTCATATTTCTCGATAAGTTCCATAGCTCTTATTTTTGGAGCACCAGTCATACTACCCATTGGGAAAGCATTTTTAATAACATCGGTAAAATTATGATTATCAGATAATTCTGATGTAACAGTTGAAACCATTTGAAAAACCTGCGGAAATTCATAAATACCACAAAGTTCTTCAACTTTTACACTTTGTTTTTTTGCTGTTCGTGATAAATCGTTACGAACTAAATCAACAATCATTATATTTTCTGAACGTTCTTTTTCATTAGAAAATAATTCTTTTGCAATAACACTATTCTCAATTTTGCTCCTTCCTTTTTTTGATGTGCCTTTTATTGGCTGAGAAATAATTTTACTGCCAACTTTTTTCAAAAACCTTTCGGGTGAAGCACCACAAAGAAATTTGTTGCCTACTTTATAAAAACAAGAAAATGGTACAGGTGAAATTTCACATAATTTAATATATAATGTTGCAGGATTTACTTTAACATTTTCGTTAAAAAACTCCTGACAAAAATTCATTTCGTAAATATCGCCTAACTGTATATGTTTTTTTATAAGTTCAACATTATCAATATATTCTTCTTTACTTATTCTTGATTTTAATTTTGATTGTAATATATTTTCATTTGAAAACTTTACATTTTGTATATTGTTTATTAATTGCTTAACTGAACTTTCATTATCAATTTTAGTAAACCAAACTTTAATTTTATTGTCATTTAATTCAATAACATATCTTGGTTTAAAAAAAAACATTTCTTCGAAACCAATTAAATCTTGATTTTCCGATTTTAAATTTTCTATCGAGTATTTTAAATCGTAATTAAAATGCCCGAATACCCAATCGGGTTGTTTATTATAAAATTCGAATAGCGAATTGAATGGCTCTTTGTTTTTGCTAAAAACGAGTTCATCTATTGAACCAAGTGCCACTAACAAATTATATGAATGGTAATTGTGTGAATTGTTATTTTTTTTATAATAATCGTTGCTGTTTAAAATACAAGAAACCGAAAGAGTTTGTGAAAATAAAATAAGTTTATTTTGAAATTCTGAAACGTTTTCAATATGTATTTCTATGGATTTTCGCATAATGCAAAGCTAAATGAATTTTATAAAATATTTTTTCAACAGAGTGTAACTATTTGCCTTCTCAAACGACAATAAGTTAAATTACAGTAAAATCTTTTCTTTATAAATAACTGAATGTATGATATATAAAAAAACGGAATTATATATTAATTGGAATTTCTCATTTTCTTAATATTTCTATATCATATTCTGAATAACCGATAATTTCAAGTTCTTCCTTTGTGAAATTTTTATTTATTTCTATGTTAGTAGGTCTTAATTCTATATTTTTACCATCAGTTTTGATATGATAATAGTTATGTAAAAATTTAAAATATTTTTGCATAACATTTACATGTTTAACAATCTCATTATATTTGTTATTTTCATATTTTATATTTAAATTAAAAATATTTCTAAAATGCACTAAAAACACTATAATATATACTATTAGCACAAGAAGTATTAAATCTATTATTAAAAATGTTGCTTCGTTTGATGTCATACTTTTTATTTCTATTAAATGTAAACTTATTTTTATATAAATCAAATTAGCTATTAAACCAATAGCCGAATATATTAATTGAATGTTTTTCCCATATCTTTGAGTATTAAATTTTCTCAAAGATAAAATATTTATTATTTTCGCAAAATGATTATATATATAGAGTTTTTATTAAATTCCAATTAATATATAATTCCGTAATAATTTTAATAAAATGCTTGTAAATGAAAAAAATTAAGATTAACACATTCAAATTACCAGAAGAATTAATTATTGAAGTGAAAGATTTAAGAAATAATAATCACCCAGAATTTGAAAATTATAATGATATTGAGTTTCATATTAACGAAGCGATAAAACAAAATGGGTTAAGATATTATGAAAAATCTGTTTTTAATACTGTTTATAAAAAAGAATTAACTAATAAGTCAATTAGCTTTACTCATCATTTATATCATTTATATAGGAGGAGCAAAAGGAATTATTAAACATCGAATAAAGTATTCTAAATCTACTTTCTTGAGATACGAAAAATATTTTTATGAAACAATTGATCTTTTGACAAAAAACAACTTATTGAAATATAAAGGGAAAATATACAAAGGATGTAATGGGTATCCGCGTGTTGAGGTAATTGACGATGTAAATGATTTATGCAAAAATATTGATAATCCAAAAGTACTTGAAGTTGGATGCGGTTCTGGGTTGAATATTTATTTATTACATTCATTAAATCCAAATATTGAAATCCATGGGTTTGAATACACAAATTCAAGGATAGCTTCAACAATTGTAAATTTATTTTATACTCCTATAATAAAAAATTTGTTTCTGGCTGATGTTTGTGATTTAAAAATGCCTGATAATTCATTTGATGTTGTATACTCAATTCATGTCTTAGAACAATTGGGTCAAGAAAAAGCAGAAATAGCATTAAAAGAAATGTGGCGAGTGTGCAAGAAGGGTATTGTTTTGAGTGAACCATCTGTCCATGGAGCCAATCTTTATGAAAAATGGAGAATGAAAACACTTGGATATTGTAAGAATTTATATAGCGTAGCAGAAAAACTACCTAATTCTAAAATAATAGTTTATAAAGAAGATACCATTAGAACTTATCCCAATACTAGTTATCATTTAATTGTTAAGAAAATATAATCTAATAACTTCAAATATAAAAATTTAAACGCCAACACACATTCCATTAAAAAAATAGCTCTTTTATAGTCAACTTTAAAATAATATTGTTTTAGTAAACAATTTTTCTTTTACTCCAATAACATTGGGCAATTCTCAAAAATAATCATTAACATCGTTTGTACAACCATACGAAATATAGCTGTTAACTTTTTCAATAATTGTATCATCAGCATTAATGTGCAGCAAGATATTCTGCAACCCCTTCCTGATTAGCTTTCATTGCCTTGTCGCCTTTGTGCCAATTAGCTGGGCAAACTTCGCCATTAGCTTCAAAAAACTGAAGTGCATCAACTATACGAATTGCTTCATCTATGCTACGACCTAATGGTAAATCGTTTACAACCTGATGGCGAACAACGCCCTTTTTATCAATTAAAAACAATCCACGATAAGCAACTGGTGCACCAACAAATGTAGCTTCGTCGTCGTCGTTATAATCTTCGTAACCTGCCAAAACATCAAAATTTTGAGAAATAGTTTTTGAAAAATCGGAAACTAAAGGATATTTAACACCTTTAATACCACCGTTTTTTAATTCGGTTTGTAACCATTTCCAGTGCGAAAATTCTGAATCAACCGAACAACCAACAACAGCTACATTACGAGCTTCGAATTCTTTAATTTTATCCTGAAATGCAACTAATTCGGTTGGGCAAACAAATGTAAAATCCATTGGATAAAAGAAAAATATCACTTCTTTTTTACCAATAAATTGTTCGAGTGTGAAATCGGTTACAATTTCGCCACCGTTTACTACTGCTTTTGCTTTAAAAACAGGAGCTTTTTTTCCTACTAATACTGACATAATTTTGATATTTAAATTGTTATATATATTATTAAAATTCTGGTACAAAATTACTATAATTATTTTAATATTTAAAAAGATTTTAAATAATTATTTTTTTAAATTTTGTTAAAAAAAATTGTTCACCCACACTCTTAATCACTGTAGAGAACTTACTTACAAATATATTTTCCCTTTAAGGCAATGTCATTAAGTTAAGAAATATCATGCTGTATGTCAACACTATGAATAGCCCCGACATTTATGTCGGGGAATTAAATAAGCACCATTTTCGGGCTTTAGCCTAAAATTCGTTGAAAGTGTTGGGCTAAAGCCCAGTTTATTTTTACATTTTCCCACGAGCTGAAGCTCGTGGCTATTGATTATCTGCAAATTAAGGAGTTCTAAAAATCCGAAAAAATAATTTAAGAACAAGGAACACCGATAGTTCGGATTCGCTCACTACAAACTTTAGATTGCTGATATTTAGATACTTCTAAAATTATAAATTGTTAATCAATATTCATTATTCAAAAAAAATGAATTTATAGAACCGTCCTTAAATATTAACTTAATGACATTGCCCATTAGGGCATGGGTAAATTAAAATACTCCTTTAAATATATAAAAACAACCAATTTCCTTAATAAAGTAAATAAGTATAAATCAATAATATAAACTATAAGCCAATGTATCACTAACAGGAATCCACAAACTATCAACATTCTGAATATGGTTCGAGCCATTAGTAACATTCCACTCAATTACCGCCCATTGCGAACCATAAACTCTGCAAATATTAGTTGTATCAATGCCTGGTCCAATAAAATATTTAAATGTATCAACACAACCATTGGGACAAGTAATAGCACCTGTTAAAAGCTTATAAAAAAGTAAATCATCGGCATCAGCAGGAGAAAAATTTTTAATTAAAAGTTTAAGCCACGATTCGTAATGAACAAAATATGTTTGATTGTATTCTTTACCTTTTTGAACTAAATCGGGATTTATAATATATTCCAAAGTAAAATAGCCGGTTTTGTTAAATGTTAATTTAAAATCGGATGCCCTTGTATTATCAAATTCAAATTTAAAAGTTCCGTCAGCTTGAGTATATACTGAATTTAATAGCCCGAACTGATTATTCCAAGTATTATTTGAAACTCTTTTAATATAAAGGTCAACTTTAATATTGCTAACATTTTGATTTATTTCTGTATTAAATGCTGTGCCAGAGATAGTTAATTTATCATTTTTCTTTTTGCATGAAAAAATAATTAACAAATGACAAAATAAGATACAAAAAAATAATATAAATATTTTCAAAGTAATATGTATATCTTAATAATATTGTTTAATGCTATAAAAGGGATTCTAAAGTTAGATATACTGAAGTCGGGATTAATTTACATATTATAAGTTCCAAGTTCTAAATTCCAAGTATTCTTGGGGGCTTGGTTTTTGGAGCTTAATATTTGGAGCTTTTCAAAAAAACTAAAATTATGCCTGAACATAGTATAGCTATCGGATTTTAGAAGTCCCGATAATTTATTTTTTTCTAAACACATAACGAGTAATAAATATTCCCTTTCCGTCATCTTTTCCGGAATCACTTTCAACGCCACTGGTAACAAACATGAGTTCCCATCCTTCTTTAGCCATTTCGTTAAGTTTAGAACCAATTATCGCATCATTCGAAGCAATGTTCTGAAAATTAATTCCTACTCCACTATAAAAGTTCAATAATTTAGTTTCTTCCATGTTATCAATTTTTGCGTCTGTGCGGTCAACTTTGCCCTGATCAGAATCTTTACCATCAGTTCTTTCTGTAGTAAATTTTTTATAGTCCATGGGCTGTTTATTATCTATCATTCTTGAACGTCCAATACCCATAGGAACAATAGATTCTACAGTAGTAATAACTTTAAATTCCTGTGCCGAAATGTCAGAGATAAAGGCAACAAATGCCAATCCTAAAAAAAATATTTTTTTCATTTTTTAATTAGTTTTAAATGTTTAACAAAATACACAATAATAATTTTATTGGTTAACCTATAAAATTAATTACAAATCTAACATTTTTTTGTTTTAATTATAAAAAAAAATTTTTAATTACCAAAAATGAAAATTTGTCAGTTCGTATTTTTTAGAAATTTTAACTAATTGCTTCTTATCAGATATAGAGATAAATAGCCAATTTGGTTAATATTATTGTTGAAAACAAAATTGATTAAAATACAATTTACAGGAATTTTGATTGTTTATTTGCATTAAACATTAAAACTATGTTAGAATATGTAAAAACAATATTGCAAAAAGTAAGTTTTGATATGCTACTTTTCAGTAAAGAATTACAAAAATCAATTAATTGGTTAACCGAGAACGAAAAAGTTGAATTAAGAGTCTGGTTAAATTCATCATTTACTGGCGAATATAAAGCAGTTATAAAAGAAATTTTAGATAATAAAGCAGCTTAAAATTTAAACATCAATCCAATTTTTACATTTAAACCTGATAATCGTAAATTATAATCTTCAGATTTACTGGTTTTTAAAATTTCACCATTATCAGCAACTATTTTTTTATAACTATAAAATGCATAATTGCTTTGTAAATAAAAACCTAAAGTTTTACCGAAATAGTGTTTAAAGCCAATTCCAGGTTGTATAGTTAATCCGTTACTTGTTACCCAATTTTTACTTCCATTATCAATATATTTAAAATTGGAATATCCGCCTAAAAAGTCGAAATAAATTACGTTTTTTTCCTTGTTTACAAATAAATATTGAGCATTGAGCCCGACATTTACAGAATGTGCTTTGTTTGATGAATCGTGAGCAAAACCATTTCTCTCTAATATAAAACCTAAACATAATTTATTGGTAATTGAATATTTTAACGAAACATCGAGCAATGCAGCTACGGCTGTACTATTACTTTGGGAGGTGTCATTATTCGATTCATTATCGGATGCTCCATATATTCCAAAGCCAGTACCGGCGGTAATTTCAACATTTCCTTTTTTTACTGCCTGAGCAAAAATTAATACAGGAATAAAGCTAACAAATAACAAAATAATTTTTTTCATGGTTATTATTATTTAAATTTGTAAATCAAAAATACGAAAATAATTTTACAATGGACAAAGAAAAAAGATATTCACACATAATTGAACAACTTGATGAACTTTTAAAAGTTACAGAATTTCCGTTTTCACGCATGGCAACTATTGCTGCACTTTTGTATAACAAATTAGAAGAAGTTTCGTGGACAGGTTTTTATCTTAAACTTCAGCACGAATTAGTTGTTGGTCCCTATCAGGGACCTCTTGCCTGCCAAAAACTAAAAAATGCCACAGGAGTTTGCTGGGCAAGTTTTAACCAAAATAAAACTATTATTGTTCCCGATGTTCATAAATTTGAAGGACATATTGCTTGCGACTCACGAACAAATTCAGAGATTGTTACTCCAATTTATTTCAGAAACGGCATGATTTCAGGTGTTTTAGATATAGACAGCAAAAACTTTAATAATTTTGATGATATTGATGCAAAATGTTTAGAAAAATTATCAAAAATGGTTTATGTGTAATAGTTGCCATTTGTTATAATATATTAACATATTTATTAACGGTCCGGTATTAGCCAAGTAAGAGTTTTTGAAGTGTTAAGATTTATTTGTGATGGTTGCTTTGTATTTTATCGCGAACAAGCATTAAAATATTTTCATCATCAATTTTACTTATTCTTGCCTCAAAAGTTCGCATACCTTTTGGCGAATCTAACTCATATTCGACCATTTGAACCTCGCCTTTTGATAAAGCAATATTAATACAATTACGAACTTTTTCTAACATTTCGTTTTTAAAAAAGAAATCTAATGTTTTTCCAACAACAAATTCTGCAGGAACCTCTAACTCGTGGTAGATATCGGGTTTAAAATATTTATAAACACCATTTTTATCAATAATAAAAAGTAAATCGGGTATTGCTTCTAATAAAGCTTTATTTTTTTGCTCGGTAACCCTTAAATTTCGTTCAATTGTTTTACGTTCTGTTATATCTCTGATACTTGCATGTAAATATTTTTTATTTTGCAATGTTACAGTAGTAAGACTAACTTCGGCATCGAACAATGTTTCATCTTTCCTTTTATATTTCCAATAATATGTACTAACTTTTCCTTTATAAGCTTCTTCTATTTTACTTTTTCGTTTTTCAATTGATAATTGCCCACTTGGTTGAGTTTTGGGCATAAGTTTTAGAACATTATTATTTACTAATTCATTACGGTTATAACCGAACAAACTTTCTAGCTTTTCGTTGCAATCGTATATTACATCATTATTATCAACAATAACCATTGCGTCGCTGGCATCTTTAAACATCGAAAAATATTTTTTCTGGCTTTCGAGAAGAATTTCTTCAGATTTTTTTTGTTCAGTGATGTCAATAAAATAACCTAAAATTTCTGTAATGTTATTTTGTACATCTCTGATTATTGTTGCAAAATCTTTAACCCAAAGAAAAGTCCCGTCTTTTCTTATCATGCGGTAAGGCGAAAATTCAATGTGTGAAGCATTTCTATTTAAAGCTTCATTTCGTTCGGCAACGTGATAAATTTTATCTTCGGAGTGAATAATAGCATCGTAAGTAATGTTACCACAATAAAATTCTTTCACATCGTAACCTAAAACCTCTTTAACGTTTTCAGAAATATAAACAATATTTTTTGAGTCAGTAGCCTTAATTCTTGCAATAACAACGCTTCCCCGAATAAACATCTCTCGTTCTTCTAAAAGCATTTTATTTGTTTCCCTAATTTCGTTTTCAATATTTTTTTGACGCGATATATCTGTTATTGAACCAGCTAATCGTATAGGTTTTTCGTTATCGTCATTTAGCAAAACACCTCTTTCTAATACCCAAACATAAGTTCCGTTTTTGTGTTTCAATCGAATTTCATTTTCGTAAAAAGGAATTTTTCCTGTAATAAAATCTTCTAAATTTTTCTTACTCTTTTCTAAATCATCAGGATGGATAAAACCATCGCGGACTCCAAACTCATTTTTTAATTCGTAATCTTCGTAACCAAGCAATGCTTTCCAACGTGGTGATAAATAAACAGTTTCGGTAAGCATATTCCAGTCCCAAATCCCATCGTTGCCTCCTTTTGCAACAAGTGCATATCGTTCCTGAGTTTCACGAAGGTCATTCAAATTTCTCTCTCTTTCAGTAACATCTAAAGTCCAGATTAATATTCTATATATTTCACCTTTTTCATTCATTACCGGGTCAAGATGAGTTTCGTTCCATACATCAGTTTCGCGAATTGATATTTTTTCTTTGTAAACAATACTATGTCCTTTTTTAGCTTCTTCAAACATTTCTATAAAATGTTTTTGACGCTCATCAGTAGGAACAAAATCAAGTACGTTATCACCTCTTTTTATTTGTCTGTTAAATTCTCTCATTATAACATCACGGGCAGCTTTGTTAAATGCAACCATCTTTAAATTTAGGTCGCTCAAATAAAACCGTTGAATGCTGCTATCGAAAAGTGGCTTTAATTCATTTTTAGTTTCATCAAGGTCTTTTTCAATTCTTTTATTTTCAGTTATATCTAACAATGAAATACAAAATCTTTCAATTTTGCAATTTTCATCATAAATGATTGGGTAAATTGTTATTTTGAAATATCTTTCTACATTATTTATTATTATAACACGTTCAAGAACGTGGGAAACTCCTTCTAACGTTGTATTAATTAAACTTTTTAAATCATCATGCGATAAGAAATTTAAAACACTGTAAATAGAATCACCTGTTTTGTAATTTGTTTTAAATAATTTTTGCTGATATTGAAATGCTAGTTTATTTTGATCGAGAAGAATAAAATCTCTGTTAACTATATATATGGCTTCAGTAGCACCATTAAATATAGCTTTTAAATTCGCAAAATTTATTTTCGAATATTCTTCAATTTCTCTTTTATTTGTAATATCCTTGCAATAACAAATTAAACCAAAAACTTCATCTATTTCGTCGTTTAATACTGAAAGAGAAATATAAACATATTTATTTACGTTTGAATGGGATTTAATAATAAGTTCGGTTTCAAATTCACCATCCGAGAGTGTTTTCTCAATTACATTTTCCTGAATATAATCAATACTGTTAGGAGTAAAAAGTGAGGTAAACAAGTTTCCTGTTATTTGTGATTTGTCAATTCCAAAAACTTTTTCGGAACCTTTATTGCAAAATGTTATCTTTCCGTTTAGTGAAACAGTTAAAATCGCATCATTTATGTGGTCAATTATTATTTCGCCAATTCGTGATTGATGGTCGTTCTTATGTTTTGAATAAACCAAATCAATTGTTATTCCGAGCGAAATTTTATCAATTGGTTTTACTAAATATCCATAAGTAGATGATTTTATTGCTCTAGTAACAGTAGTTTCATCAGTATAGCTCGAAATATAAATAATTGGAACGTCAAATTCGTAATAAATTTTATCGGCAGCTGTAATTCCATCAATACTTCCTGGTAAATTAATATCCATTAAAACTACATCGGGACGAGTAATGTTACATTGTTCTATTGCTTTCTCTGCATTCGTATATGCTCCTATAACTTCGTGCCCCAATTCTTTTACAAATAACGAAAATACAGTTAGAAGCATTTTATCGTCTTCAACTATTATTATTTTCTTACACTTCATCTGCGTTTATTATTATTCAGAAAAATACTTACTTTTACTCCCAAATTAAATTAATAATATTACTTTCGGATTTATGCAGATTTTATTTTTGCCACTATACTATAAAACGTCATAATTTCACGAAATTAATTAATGAAAATTAGTGCAATTCGTAGCATATTTTATTTTTTGCATTAGTTCTAATAAAGAGGCAAATTTAAACTAAAATAAAATCATGTAAACTATTTTTAATTAAATTTTTAATTTTTTAATAAAAACATGAACCTTACAATTGATATTGGAAATTCTAAAACAAAAGTTACTATATTTGAAAACAATCAGATTATTAACATAATATCAAACTCCAACAATATAGATTTTACTATTAAGTTGATAGATGAAATAAATAATCACACAATTAATTCTATAATTGTATGCAGCGTAAACAATTTCATTCCTGATTATATTTTAAATTTAAAAAAATCTGCTGTAAATTTTATTATTTTTTCGCATAAAACTAAAATACCTGTTAAAAACTTATATTTAACTCCCGAAACATTAGGATTGGACAGATTAGCTGCTGCCATTGGAACTTTTGCAATTTATCCTAAAAAAAATTGTTTGATTATTGATGCTGGTACCGCAATTACTTATGATATTATAAATAATAAAGGCGAGTTTATAGGTGGCTCTATTTCGCCTGGTGTTTTAACGAGATATAAAGCACTTTCGTATTTTACTAATAAACTTCCCGAATTAGAATTTAACGAAAATTATGAATATCCCGCTAAAGACACAAAAGTTTCGATACATGCTGGAATACAATTAGGAATTATTTATGAAACAGAAGGTTATATAAAGAAATTAACAAAACAATTTTCTTGTTTAAATACTGTTGTTACAGGAGGTGATATTAATTTTTTTGTAAAAAACATAAAAAAAACCATCTTTGCACAACCAAATCTTGTTGCAATAGGTTTAAATAATATAATTGAATTTAATAAAAAAGTAAGAAATAAGTAGCAAAAACAATGAACATAGAACAATAAACGATGAACCCGATAGCTATCGGATTGTTAAATTGCTAAATTGCTTCATTGTTAAATTGTTAAATAACAATGAAACAATATTTTATTCGTAAATTCGTAAAATTCGTATTTCGTAAAGAACAATGAACATAGAACAATAAACATTTTTTTTATAATGCTGAATAATTACAAATATAAAATAGTTTTTTTTCTTTGCTCTATATTGAGTTTACAAGCAGGGGCACAAAGTTTTACAAGTTCGCCATATTCAAGATTTGGTGTGGGAGATGTAACGTTAATTTCTTTTCAACCCGGAGTTGCTATGGGCGGAACTGCAATTGCACAACGTACCAATCACTCTGTAAATTTCAATAACCCTGCATCTTATACTGCATTCGATTCCTTATCTTTTGTGTTCGATATTTCATTAACCAATAAAAATATTAATTATATTACTAACACACAGTCAAGTAAAGATAATAACACCAATATTAATCATTTTGCTTTGGGCTTTCCTGTTACAAAAAGATGGTTTAGCAGTATTGGATTAGTTCCTTATAGTAATGTAGGTTACAATATCTCAGAGTCAATTCCAATAGATACATTTAATTTACAAAACACATATAAAGGTACCGGAGGTATTAATCAATTTATTATTGGAAACGCATTTAAAATATTTACTTTAGGCGATACATTAATTAAAGAAACATCCGGAATAAACACAATATATTACAATACAAAAGTTTTATCGTTTGGTATAAATTCATCATTTTTGTTTGGAGCACTCGAAAGACATACAGCATCTGTTTTTCCCGATGAAGCACATTTATTTGATATGTACACTTCAAACAAAACTATTGTTAATGATTTTGCTTTTAAATTCGGATTGCAATATACTTATAACAGAATAGAAATAAACAAACTTGATAAAATTAATAAATATACAATAATTACAGGTTTTACTTTCGATAATCAAAATGATGTAAATGCCCATAACACTTCACTTGTTACAAAATATTTAAACATAGGTGGTTCAGTTACAATTGACACAATCGAAAATCAGATTAACGAAAAAGGAAATATACGTTTTCCTATGAATATAGGTGCTGGTTTTGCATTTATAAATCGCGAAAAATTAACATTTGCAATAGATTACAAATGGCAACAATGGTCAACTGCACGTTTCTTTGGAAATAACGACTCTTTAGTTAACAGCCAATCAATTGCTGCTGGTTTACAATTTATTCCCGAACCAAACAGGCAAAACAAATATTATAAAATGATAAATTATAGAATTGGCGGGCATTACACAAAAACATACTTAAATATTCGTAATCAAAAAATTAACGATTATGGTGTAAGTTTTGGGTTAGGATTGCCAATTCGTAAACCAGATAAAAGCGAAGTTTCGGGTTTAAGAAAAAAATTGCCACCAATGATAAATATAGCAGTTGAAATAGGACAAAGAGGAACTGTAAAAAATGACCTTATTAAAGAAAAATATGTTCAAATATCTTTAAACCTTAGTTTGTACGATATTTGGTTTATTAAACGAAAATTTAATTAGAATCAAAGCATGAAACATCCACGACTAAATAAAGACACACAAGGGAATGATTATATTTAAGGTTGAGGTTAAGGGATAAGATTGAGAAAATAAGATTGAAAAGAAAGATTGAAAGGATTGAAAAAACAAGATTGAATAGATTGAGAAGACAAGATTGAAGAACGTCTTCATCAATCCTATCAATCTTCTTCAATCTACATCAATCTGAAAAATATAATAAATTGAGTATCAGTAAACTAAAAAATATAAACAGATGAAAACAATTCTGAAACACTTGCTGTTAGTGGTTGCTTTGTTTTTAGGAAGCTTTTACCCATTTTGCACTTTATCACAAGTAACCGAAACAAATCGTACTTCCGGAGATACAATATATGGGGCTAATCCCGAAAATTGTAAAATAAATCTATCCCTTTATATTGAGTTATACAAACAAAAAAATTTTAATGAAGCATACCTTCCCTGGAGTAATGTTTTTAGAGGATGTCCTAAATCGAGTAAAAACATTTATATTCATGGGACTGAAATTGTTTGGAAGAAAATTAATAAAACAACCGACGCTTCATTAAAATTAAAATATGGAGATACATTATTAATGATATACGACCAAAGAATTAAATATTTTGGTGAAGAAGGGAAAAATTTAGGCAGAAAATCTATTGATTTTATTAAATTATATCCAAAAAAGAAATTCGAAGCATTACAAATGATGCTTAAATCAATAGATTTAGAAGGAAACAATTCTGACACTGCAATTATTTCCACTTTTTTTCAAATTGCAACTGATTTGCAAAAAGAGAAAACAGTTACCGACGGACAATTATTAGAATACTACAATAAAACTATCGAAATTATTTCTAATCAATTATCTAATTCTACTGATAGTATTTTAACAAACAAACTCCAAAAAGTACAGGATAATTTAGACATAACATTTGTTGGAAGCGGAGTTGCAACTTGTGATAAAGTTGTTGCAATTTTTCAAAAGAAATTTGATGCAAACAAAAATGATATTCCTTCTTTAAAAACAATTGTAAAAATACTTGGCAAACAGGAATGTACCGATACAAAAGTTTATGCAGAAGCATCTGAACAATTATATAAATTAGAACTATCACCTTTATCGGCAGTTTCGCTTGCACGTTATTTTGTAAAAAGTGGAAACTATTCTAAAGCAATAACATACTATCAACAAGCAACTGATTTAGAAAAAGATAACGAACAAAAAGCCCAATATTATTACGAAATGGCTGTGGTAGCCGGAACAAAATTAAGCCAGCTTGTTAACGCCCGCAATTACGCTTATAAAGCTCTTGAAAATAAAAAGAATTGGGGAAAACCTTATATTTTAATCGGAACCTTATATGCACAAAGCGTAAAAGATTGTGGCGAAAATGCTTTCTTTCAATCTATGACTTATATAGCTGCTGTTGATAAATATACGCAAGCCCGTAATGTTGACCCAAGTTGTAGCGAAGAAGCAGGTAAATATATAGCTTCGTATTCGAGTTATTTTCCATCAAAAGAAGACATTTTCTTCAACAAAATGCAGGAAGGACAATCATATACAATATCATGTTGGATAAACGAAACAATTAAAATAAAAGCAAAGCTTAATTTGAAGTGAAAAGTCCTATAAAAAGTTTAAAAAAAGTTCTATGTTCGTTGTTCTTTGTTACATATACTTCTATTAACATTTTCACGAACAATAAACAATAAAATTGCTAAATTGCTAAATGATTATATGTCCCCCTTTTTGAAGTGGGTAGGGGATGAGAATAATGAAACAATTTAACAATGAACATTAAACTATGTACAAAGTATTAAGAATAATGAAAGGTAACGATTAACAACAGTATAACAATGTATTAACCAAGGTATGGCAATAAACGATTTTAGATTTGAACAATATACTGATTTTAGCAAATTTTTTAAAGCCATTCTTTTTTTTGGAATAGCTTTATTTTATTCGTGCACAAATAATTTAGAAACAGTAAATGCAATTGTAAATCTTTCTAACAAACCTGTAATTTATGCCAAAGAAGTTGAAATTGTTAGAACTGATTCAGGTGAAATTGTTTTAAAAGGTTATGCAAAAGAATCTTCATATTATAAAAATAATGATGACCCATATTTAGAATTTAATAAAGGTTTTAAAGTAGAAACTTTTATAAACTATCCAATTGTAGAATCTAGTATTACTGCCGATTATGCCAAGCACTTTGAAAACAAAAAAATGTGGGTTGCAAAAACAAATGTTATTGCACAAAATTTAAAAGGTGAAATGCTAAATACAGAATTACTATATTGGGACGAAAATAAGCATATTATTTATTCAGATAAGTTTTGTAAAGTTACAACCGATGATGGAATACTGTTTGGAAAAAACGGTTTTGAAGCCGATGAAAATTTCTCGAAGTGGAAATTAAAAAATACTAGCGGAACTGTAAATGTAAAAGATGAATAAAAAAAGTTCATTGTTCAAAAAAGTTCAATGTTCTTAATTTTGAAATTTGTTATTTGGAAATTAAAAGTGCAATGTTAAAAAAAGGAAAATTAATATTAGAATATGTTTGGCTTATATTAGCAATCGTTGCAGTAATAATTGGCTCATATAAAGTTATTTATATTGGATTCAATCAGAGTTATATTTTTTATATTATTGCGGCTATTGCTTGCTTTATGTATATGTTACGCAGGGCAATGCGTAAATTTTTAGAAAACAATAAGAAGTGAGAAGTTCAATAATAAGTTTAACAAAGTTCTATGTTCGTTGTTTTCCCGCTCAGGAGGGACATTTATCAGCATTTTCGCAAGCAATGAACAATAAACAATATTTTATTCGTAAATTCGTACAATTCGTATTTCGTAAAGAACAATAAATAATTTTAGATTTTTTTCAAAATGTTAAGTAGTTACATGATTTTTATCACTCTGATTTTTTCAGCATTTTTTTCGGGAATGGAAATTGCATTTCTATCATCAAACCGTTTACAAATTGAGCTCGAAAAAAAGCAAAAATTTCGTTTTTCTAATATCATTTCCATTTTTATAAGTAACCCTAAGAAGTATATTGCTACTATGCTTGTAGGCAATAATATTGCTCTTGTAATATACGGCATTTTTATGGCTGGTATTTTAGAGTATCCAATATCAAAATATATTAGTTCAGAATCAGGTATTTTATTAACTCAAACAATAATATCAACATTAATTATTCTTATAATTGGAGAGTATATCCCCAAAACTATTTTTCGATTAAATGCAAATCTGTTTTTGAATATTTTTTCAGTCCCTGTATCTATTTTTTATTATGTTTTTTATCCTGTTTCGTGGGTTGCAATTTATATCTCTAATTTTTTCTTAAAAAATATTTTTAAGGCAGAAACTCAAAAAAGTAACTTAATTGTTTTTGGAAAAGTTGATATTGATAATTACCTAAATGAATATCAATTAAATAAATCAACCTCAGAAGATGAAGAATATGAATTAAAAATTTTTCAAAATGCTCTCGATTTCAGCAAAATTAAATTACGTGAATGTATTGTTCCACGTACCGAAATTGCTGCTATTGAACAAAATGACACTATTGAAAACTTAAAAGAAAAATTTATTGAAACTGGGTATTCAAAAATATTAATTTACAATAACAATATTGACACAATTATTGGTTACACTCACTCATCTGAATTATTTACGAAACCTAAAAACATACACGATATTATTCACGAGGTATTAATAGTACCCGAAACAATGCCTGCAAATAAACTTTTAAAATCGTTTTTTCAACAGAAAAGAAGTGTTGCCGTTGTTGTTGATGAGTTTGGCGGAACCTCAGGAATGGTTACTATTGAAGATATTATGGAAGAAATATTTGGCGAAATTGAAGACGAACACGATACTGATGATTTTGAAGATAAACAAATCAGCGAAAATGAATTTATTTTTTCGGGACGCCTCGAAATTGACTACATTAATGAGAAGTACGAAATCAACATTCCTTCAAATATCGAATATGAAACAATTGCAGGGTTTATACTTTATAAGCACCAAAACATTCCAAGTTTAAATGAAATTATTTCCATTGGAAATTTTTCGATAAAAATTTTAAAAGCAACTAATACCCGAATTGAGTTAATTCAATTAAAAATTACAAATTAATTTGTTTATTTTAAACTACTTAAAAAATTTATCAACATAAACTTGTAAACAAACTAATTAAATTTATTTTTTTAATATATTTGCACCCTAAAAAAACAGAAAATTATTTTAATAAAAAATAAGTTATTAAGAAAATAATTTATTAAAGATGTAACTAATAACTTAATAACTTAATAACATAATAACTTAATATCATAATGGCTACATTACAAACAATAAGGAATCGTGCAGGTTTGTTAGTTTCAATTGCAATTGGAGTCTCGCTGCTTGCTTTTATTATGAGTGATTTAATTACTAACAATAATTTTTTTGGTTCGAGCCAAAAAACAGATGTCGCTGAAATTGCCGGTGAAGGAATTCCTGTTACTGTTTTTGAAGAAAGAGTAACCGAACTTACCGAAAATTATAAAAGAAATACAGGTAAAGAAACTACTCCTGATGAAGAAACTATACAAAGCATTCGCGACCAGGCATGGGAAGAAATTGTAACTGATTATGTTGTTGCTAACAATCTTCAGGATGATGGTATAGTAGTAGAAAATAACGAGCTACAAGATATGGTAGTTGGTAATAATATAGACCCTCAAATTTTGCAGATACCTATTTTTAAAGATAAAGCAACAGGGCAATTTGATCCCAATTTAGTAAAGCAATTTATTGCAAATATGGATAAAGACCCTACCGGAGCAGCACGATTAAGTTGGGTTGCATTCGAAAAACAATTACAACATTCAAGATTATTAAGTAAATATTATATTCTTGTTAAAAAAGGAATGTATGTAACAAAAGCTGAATCAAATAAATATGCCGAAGATGGAACAAATATGTACGATATTCGTTATGCTCTCAAAAAATATAGTGATATTGGTGATTCTACAATTACAGTAAAAGATGATGAAATAGAAAAATATTACAACGAACACAAATATTTATTTGAACAAGAGGCATCAAGAGATATAGAGTATGTTGTATTTGATGTTATACCTTCACCATCAGATATTGAAAGCATTAAAACAAAATTAAATAAAATTAAAGCCGAATTTGATACAACTAGTGATATCGCAGAATTTGTTAACCACAGTTCTGATACACCTTATTCAGAACAATTTTTCTCAAAAAGTTCAATCACTCCTCCTTACGATAGTTTGTTTTTTGCTGCAAAACCAGGTATTGTGTTTGGACCTTATATCGAAAATGGACTTTATAGAATGGCAAAAATTATGTCATTTAAAAGCTTATCCGATTCTGTAGCTGCAAGTCATATTTTAATTGCACCTGGCGAAAAAAGAACAAAAGAACAAGCTAAATTAATTTCCGATAGTTTAAAATTAGCAATAGCTCAAGGCGGCGATTTTGCTTTTCTTGCAATGCAATATTCCGATGATAAAGGTTCGGCAACACAAGGGGGCGATTTAAAATGGTTTAAATTAGGAATGATGGTTAAACCATTCGAAAAAGCTGCTTTTGATGCTAAAAAAGGTGATGTTGTTGTTGCTGAAACTCAGTTTGGTTATCATATTATTAAAGTAACCGATAAAAGTGAAGCAAGCAATAAAGCTGAAGTTGCATATATTGATTGGAAAATTGAACCAAGTTCTGAAACATACCAAGGGGTTAAAACTAAAGTTTACCAATTTGCAGGAGTTAACTCAACAAAAGACAAATTTGACGCTGCTATTACTAAAGAAGGTATGAATAAACGAATAGCAAACAATATTCGTCCCAACGACCGTAATATAGCAGGGTTAGAATCGCCTCGTGAAATTATACGCTGGGCTTACAAAGAAGAAACTAAAAAAGGTGAAATTTCTCAACCATTTGAATTTACCGATAAATTTGTAGTTGCGTATTTATCTGAAATTCGCTTAAAAGGCATTGCCGAAAAAGAACAAATAAAAGACCAGATAACTTCGTTAGTTCGTAAAGATAAAAAAGCCGAAAAATTTATTTCTGAATTTAAAAAAACTTCTTCAGCTAGTTCAATAGACGCTTTAGCACAAAAATTAAATATTACTGCACAAGATGCAACAAGTATTAATTTTAATTCATTCTCACTTCCAGGTATGGGAATTGAACCAAATGTAATAGCAGCATCTACTTGTTACGAAAAAGGCAAACTTTCGCCTCCATTAAAAGGGAATAATGGAGTATTCTTAATAACTGTTACAAATAAAACAAAATCACCACAACCAATAGATAATAATATATCTAAAATGCAACTCTCAAACGAAATACAATCACGGGTTGATTACCAAGCTTTTGAAGCAATGAAGAAAGTTGCCGACGTTAAAGATTACAGGTATTTGTGGTATTAAAATAAGATTAAGGGAGTTTTTAACTCCCTTTTTTATTTTAATTAAATAATATTTTATACTTTTAAACCATTATTTTAATGTATGAAGTTAAAGTTTTCAATATTATTTTTTATTCCATTTTTTGTATTTTTCACAACTAAACTAAAAGCGCAGAACCCAAAATTTCACAATTTTTATTATCGGCTTTACACGGTAGAGCATGGACTATCAACTTCAAGCATTTTTTCTTTATTTCAAGACAAAAAAGGTGACTTATGGATTGGAACAATTGGAGGCGGAATAAATATTTATAATGGAGTTAGTTTTAAAAACATTTCAAAAGAGAATGGATTAGTTGGAAAAAGCGTTTATTCAATTATTCAGGATAGAAAAGGCACAATGTGGATTGGCACAGATAAAGGAGTTTCAAAAATTGAAGGCAAAAAAATAACAAATTACACAATTGATAATGGGTTACCTGATAATACAGTTTGGAAAGTTTTTGAAGACCATGCAGGAAAAATTTGGGCAGGAACTGGTAAAGGATTAGCTTTTTTAAATAAAAACAAATTTGAAATATATACAACATCATCAAATTTAGATAAACAAAATATTTTCACAATTTTTGAAGATAGTAAAAACAATATGTGGTTTGGCACTAAAACTCAAGGTGCTTTTAAAGTATCTGGTAAAATAATTAAGCAATATTCAACAATTAATAAATTATCAGATAATTGGGTGTTTACAATTAATCAAGATTTAAACAATAATATTTTAATTGGAACATCAAAAGGACTTAATCTTATAAACGATAGCGTTAATTGTTTACCCAACCCTACAAGTTATACTTCTTCTTGCAAATCATCTTCAGGAGAACTTCTTTTCACAAATTATTCTGGACGAATTGTTAACATTAAAAATAATTATAAGGCACTTAATCTTCTATATGTTACTAATGGTTTTCAATATAGAGTAATTTTAGTTGATAAAGAAAATAATATTTGGGTTGGTACTGAAACCGGATTAATTCAAATTCCTCTTTCACCATTTATTAATTATAACGAGCAACAGAATTTAAATAATAATGTTTACGCTATTGAAAAAGGATTTAATTCTTTTGAATTTTGGGTTGGTTGTGCTAAAGGGGGAGCTTATTATTTCAGAGAAAAAAATGCAAATCTGAGGTTTTTCAACTTTACATCATTTAAGGCAATAGAAATGATTGAAAAAAAAATAACACCTGAAATAATTAAAAAGAATTTAATAAGTAATACGGTTTTATCAATAGTAAACGACAATAAAAACAGAACTTGGTTTGGAACAATTACTGGAATAAGTATTTTTAATACTATTGACAGTAGTTTTATACATATTACAAATGATGCAAATGATAAGAAATATAATTGTGTAATTAATAATAAATTAACAAATAAGTGTATAAATTGCTTAACTAAAGATATTTATGGAAATATATGGTGCGGAACATTATCTGGTGTAAATGTTTTTTCTGACACTTCAATAATTGATAATAACTCCGAATTACAAAAACTTAACAATATTTCCGTTTATCATATTTTGCATGACAACAATAAACACACATGGTTTAGTACTCAACAAGGGCTTTATTATTATAATGGTAAAAAATTAACACAAATAAAAAACAATAAAGCTTTAGCAGAAGAGCAAATAAACTCTGTAACACAAGACAATCATAATAATTACTGGGTAGCTACTAAAGAAGGTATTTACTATTATAATAACAAAGAAGTTAAAAAAATTGATAAATCAAAAGGATTAATATCTGATAATATTTATTCATTAACAATTGACAAAACAAGTAATTATCTTTTTATTGGCACAAACCAAGGTTTAGATAAATTAAATCTTAAAACTTTTTATTCAACAAAAAAAATAGAAGTTAGACATTATGGTAAATACGAAGGTTTTTTAGGTTTAGAATGCAACAGAAATGCAAATTATATTGATAGTTTAGGAAGAATTTGGTTTGGTACAGTTGATGGAATCACTATGTATAATCCCGAATTAGATAAAATAAATACTGTTAAACCAATCACTTATATCACAAATATTTTATATAATTTTCAGGAATTTGATTGGTCACAATATAGTTCAGGAACAGATACAATTACTGGTTTACCAATTGATTTGGTTTTACCATATAACATAAATCACATAACTTTTCAATATTCAGCTAATAGTTTAAATGCACCTGAAAAGGTACGTTATAAATACATGATGCAAGGTGTTGACGATAATTGGTCGCCACCTATGCCGAAAAGCGAATTTGACTTCCCAACCCTGCCTCCCGGTAAATACACTTTTAAAATAAAAGCTTGCAATAATGATGGAATATGGAACGAAGTTCCTACTACTTTTTCATTTGAAATTAGTCCACCTTGGTATTTAACATGGTATGCAATTGTTTCGTTTGTAATTATTATTTTAATATTAATTTTTATTTACATAAAATATAGAGAAGCATCACTTCGACGTGATAAATTCCGACTCGAAAAAACTGTAAAAGAAAGAACTATAGAAGTTGTAAAACAAAAAGAAATTGTTGAGCAAAAAAATAAAGATATTACCGATAGTATTAACTATGCAAAAAACATTCAGGAAGCAGTTTTACCAACTAAAGAAGAAATCACAAAACATTTCCCTGAATCATTTTTATTATATAAGCCACGAGATATTGTTAGTGGCGATTTTTACTGGATTTCGTATCGAAATAACAAAACTTACTTTGCAATTGCCGACTGTACAGGTCACGGCGTTCCGGGAGCATTTATGAGCATGTTGGGGATTGCATTTTTAGATGAAATAATTGGTATTAACGATTCTATTAGTGCTAACAATATGCTAAACCAACTTCGCGAAAATGTAATACTTTCACTAAGACAAACTGGTAAAGAAGGCGAAGCAAAAGATGGAATGGATATTAGCTTAATTATTTTCGATAATGAGAAACAGGAAATTGAATTTGCAGGTGCAAATAATCCAATTTATATTGTGAGGGGTGGGCAAAACCTAAAAGAGGTAGAAAACCTAACAGGTTTTGAAACAAGAGGGCATGCCCCCTTGTTGTTAGGTTTAGAGGAGCTAAAAGGAGACAATATGCCAATTGGAGTTCACATTAAACAGCAACCATTTAATAGTCAAACAGTTAAAATAAATAATGGAGACTCCATTTACATGTTTTCTGATGGTTATGCCGACCAGTTTGGTGGGCCAAAAGGTAAAAAATTCAAATATAAACAGTTAAAAGAATTACTTTTAAAAATTAATGGTTTGTCAATGCAAGAGCAAAAATTAATTTTAAATAATACGATTTTAGATTGGCGTGGAAAAAATCCACAAATTGATGATATTATTTTATCAGGAATTTATTTCGGAAAAGAAACTTTAAAAATTAAAAACAATAAACAATGAAAAAGGTATTAAGTACAAAGTATTAAGTACAAAGTACAATGAACGAAAACATTGAAATAAAAAACAGAAATTAGTAGAAATAGATAGAAATGCAATAAAACAGTCGGCAGTCCACAGTCGGCAGTCAGCAGTCGGAAGTCAGCAGTGGGCAGTGAACAGTGAACATAGAACAATGAACTGTGAGCAAGCAACTATCTTAAATCCTAAATCGTAAATCGTAAATCGTAAATTTAAATAATGTATGTTGTTATTTCCTAATGCAAAAATAAATATTGGTTTAAATATATTAAACAAAAGAACCGATGGCTATCATAACATTGAAACCATAATGTTACCCATTAATTTAAAAGATTCGTTAGAATTTATTCCAACAAAAATTTTTAAATTCACAATTTCCGGCTATAAATTAGATATTGATGCTGAAAATAATATTTGTACAAAAGCTTATAACATTTTAAAAGCAAAATATAAATTGCCAGCTTTATCATTTCACTTGCACAAAGCAATTCCTTCGGGTGCAGGACTTGGTGGCAGTTCGGCAGATGCAGCATTTCTTTTAAAAGCTCTTAATAATTATTTTAAACTTTCAATTACTAATTCTGAATTAAAAAATATTGCATCAGATTTAGGTAGCGATTGCCCATTTTTTATTGATAATAAACCATGTATTGCTACTTCAAAAGGCGAAATTTTAGAATCAATTAATTTAGATTTAACAAATTACAAATTAATTGTTATACACCCGCAAATTCATGTAAACACAGCATGGGCTTATAAAAACTCTAAACCTCAAAATAAGAAAAACAATCTAAAAAATATTATAAAAAGTGAACCAATAACAAATTGGAGAAAATTCATTACAAACGATTTTGAAGAAACAGTTTATAAATTTTATCCTGAAATAAAAGAAATAAAAAACAAATTGTACGAAAGTGGGGCAATTTTTGCTTCAATGACTGGTAGCGGTTCGGCTTCTTATGGTATTTTTGAAAAAAATAAAAAAAATAAAAAATTTATTATACCAAAAAATGCTGTGAAATTTGAGAGTTGTTTTTTAAAAACAATTTTATAAAATTTTACAATATGCTTATTATTAATAAATTTCTCGCTCACTCGGAATGATAAAAAATAGTATTTCGTCATTGCAGGCTTGACCCGCAATCTTTTTGAATTAGATGCTGAATCAATCCTGAACTTGATTCAGGACAGCATGGCGTCAAATTAGTTTTTAGGAATGTTATTAACAATTTGCCTCAACAAAAAAGATGCTATCGTAAAGGTTAGAAATAATCTGCTTTGCTTTATTTAACGAATTTACTTTATCGAAATGTAATGATAATTTTTCGTTGTTTTCTTTTAATCCCGAGGAGTTATGTGATGTTTGCAGATATTGAAGAATTTCTGCAAATATTTTTGAGTAATAAAAAATTGAATTTTTATCGGCTACAAAATAACAAATAAGTTTATTTTGTTTTAACACTAATTTTTCGAAACCCAATTGCTTTGCTTTCCACCTTAAACGCAATATATCAAATAAACCAAATATCTCATTTGGAATTTTCCCAAACCTGTCTTCGAGAGTTTTTGTAAATTTCAAAAGTTTTTCTTCATCATCAATACTATCCAATTCGCGATAAAGTTTAATTCGCTCCGTTGTGTTTTCGACATAAGTTTCGGGAACATAAAGTTCGAGGTCGGTTTCTACTACACAATCGCTTACATATTGTTTTTGAGATTCATCTTGCTTATCTTTTGCTCTTTCGGGTAAGTTTGCATATTCACTTTCGCGAAGCTCAAGCATAGCTTCCTGCAATATTTTTTGATATGTTTCGAAGCCAATATCGGCAATAAATCCGCTTTGTTCGGCACCAAGCATATTACCTGCTCCTCTAATATCAAGGTCTTGCAATGCAATATTAAATCCGCTGCCAAGTTCACTAAATTCTTCAATTGCCTTTAATCTTCTACGAGCATCTTGTGGAAGAACAGAAACCGGTGGAGCCATTATATAACAAAATGCTTTACGATTTGAACGTCCAACCCTGCCTCTTAATTGATGTAAATCGCTTAACCCAAACGTATGTCCGTTGTTAATTATAATAGTATTTGCATTAGGAATATCGAGACCATTTTCTATAATAGTTGTAGAAATTAAAACATCAAAATTTCCATTTATAAATTTTATTATTAAGTCTTCTAATTCTGATGGTTTCATTTGTCCATGACAAACAACAGTTTTAACATCGGGACAAAGTTTACGAATAAGTTTTTCTATTTCGGTAATATTTTGGATATGATTATTAACAAAAAATACTTGTCCGTTTCGGCTAACCTCAAAATTAATTGCATCGCGGATAATATTTTCATTAAAAGTATATACTTCTGTTACAATTGGTTGTCGGTTTGGTGGTGGAGTATTTATTATTGATAAATCGCGTGCACCCATAAGCGAAAATTGCAGAGTGCGGGGAATTGGAGTTGCTGTAAGTGTGAGTGTGTCAACATTAATGCGAATAGAACGCAACTTTTCTTTAGCGGCAACACCAAACTTTTGTTCTTCGTCAATTATTAATAACCCTAAATCTTTAAATTTAATTTCTTTATTTAACAATTTATGTGTGCCTATTATTATATCAATGTTCCCATTATTAATTTTATTTATTATTTCCTTTTGCTCTTTTGCGGTTTTAAAACGATTGATAAATTCTACATTACAAGGGAAATTTTTCAATCTTTCGGTAAAAGTGTAAAAATGCTGAAGTGCAAGTATTGTAGTTGGCACTAATATAGCAACTTGTTTAC
This sequence comes from Bacteroidetes bacterium GWA2_32_17, assembly GCA_001769035.1. Taxonomy (GTDB): domain Bacteria; phylum Bacteroidota; class Bacteroidia; order Bacteroidales; family GWA2-32-17; genus GWA2-32-17. The sequence continues at coordinate 14,225 of MENF01000104.1, read as the reverse complement.
TATCGGCAACAGCTTTAAATGCAGCCCGAATTGCCACTTCGGTTTTACCAAAACCTACATCGCCGCATATAAGTCTATCCATTGGGACAAGCGATTCCATATCTTTTTTAGTTGCAAGAGTAGCTTTTTCCTGGTCGGGTGTATCTTCATATAAAAAAGATGCCTCTAATTCCTTTTGCATATAAGAATCGGGTAAAAATGCAAAACCTTTCTCCTGAACTCTTTTGGCATACAACTCAATAAGGTCGCGGGCAATATCTTTGATTTTCGATTTTGTTTGTTGTTTTAACCTGTTCCATGCACCTGTGCCAAGCTTATAAAGTTTAGGTGGTTCGCCACCTTTAGCTTTATATTTTGAAATTTTATGAAGCGAGTTCAGATTAACGTACAAAATATCTTTATCCTTATAAACCAATCTGATATGTTCCTGCCATTTACCTTTTATATTCACTTTTTCAAGTCCGCCAAAAATACCTATACCATGGTCAATGTGAACAATATAATCGCCTGGATGTAAATTATAAAATTCGTTTAATGTTAACGATTCGTTTTTTAAGAAATCGTCGCGCAGCTTATATTTATGGTATTTATCAAAAATTTGATGCTCGGTGTAATAACAAATCAACAAATCATTATCAATAAAACCTTCGTGAATATCGGAATTAATTGTTTTAAACAAATCACTCATTCCCATATCGCTAAAAATTGCATTTATTCGTTCAATTTGTTGTTGATTTTCGGAAAGTATATAAACCTTGTAACCATTACTATTTTTGTCAATTAAATCATCTCCCAGCAAATCGAAATTTTTATTAAAAGCTGGTTGTGGTAAAGTATAAAATTCATAAACAGCAGAGTTATTGAAGAATTTGTTTAGTCCTGTTTCAATAACATTATACTTGATAAACGCTTCATACAAATCATTATAAGAAAAAAAATTACCAGATTCTTCAGATTCAGAAAAGAACTGATTAATAACACTTTCGTATATTGCAATATCTTTAATAAATAAGTTTGGCTTCTCGTTAATAAAATCGAAAAATGAAGATTCAATAACATTCCGATTTTTAGAATGTAAATCGGGTATTATTGCAATACTCTCAACTTCTTTAAAACTAACCTGACTTTCGACATCAAAACCACGAATTTTATTTACCTCATCGCCAATAAAATCAATTCGATAAGGATATTCCTGCGAAAACGAAAAAACATCAATAATGCCACCCCTTAAAGCATATTGCCCCGGTTGAAAAACAAAGTCGTTACGTTCGAAATTATAACTCAACAAAACTTCTTCGATAAAACTAATACTAACTTTTTCGTTTTTATGTAAAACAAGAGTGTTGTCGGCTAATTCTTGTTGGCTAACGACTTTTTCGGTAAGAGCTTCAGGATGAGTAACAATTAACAAAGAACTTTTAGATTGCGACAGTTTTTCTAAAACTCCCGTTCTTATTATAGAATTTGCAACACTAACATTATTCGAATTATATTTTCGGCGATAAGTTGAAGGAAAAAACAGAACTTTTTGCTCGCCTAAAACACTCAATAAATCGGAATAAAAATGAGCAGCTTCTTCTTTCTCAGGCAAAACACAAATTAAATTTTTATTAATTTTTTTAAAAACTGATGAGATAAAAAGTGATTGCGAAGAACCGCTTAAACCCTTAATAAACAATTTAGTTGAATAGCTTTTATTAAGATTAGAACAAATTTCAGAGAAATTTTTATGGTTTGAGTATAAGTCTAACATTACTTAAAAATTCAATTATACTTTGAACGGGTTAAATTATTACATTTGAGTTTAAAGTATAGGGTATAAAGGTGTAGGGTATAACCCGCTCTTTCTTATGCCTTTATACCTTATACCTCTATGCCATTTTGTCCCGCTTGTGCGGGATGAAATGTTAAAATTTGTCCCGTTTTCAGTATAAGTTAATGTGTAGTAAATAAGTTCCTACAAAGCACATAAAAATTTTAAACCGTAACCCCGCTTTTTGCGGGATGAGGATTTAAAATCTTTTATAGCAACGTAGTAAGAGCTTATTTAATGCACGTTACTAAAATAAAGATTTGCAAAGATATTAATTATACTTTGAATGGTGTAATGTAAATTATTAAGGTTGGGTTCAAGGTATAAGGAATATGGAAATAGGTATTTTCTCAATAGTTGCAGTTAAAATTCTACATTGGATATTCAATATTTTACATTAGACATCTTTCCATTTAAATTTTTAATTGCCACGACCTGTCATCCTGAGCGAAGTCGAAGGAAGGTCGTGGGTTGAATTGTGAAGAGGAGGAGTGGCTTTAGCCAAAATTTCTCTTACTAAATTCTGTTTAATAACAATTGCACAACTTATTCCGATTTCAGTATTCAATATAGTCCTTCATATCTATCTGGATGATTGTAATTTTTTTTCCGATTAAATTGATATAGGAGCTATCGGATTTTAACTTTTTATTTTTTTCTTTGCGAACTAACAATTTGTAAATCATATAAACAATTCTATTTTGTATTTCATCATTTTTTCCTTTTCTTTAGTTATATCATATTCTCTTTTGACAGGATTTACAAGATTTACAGGATTTTTTTATGTTAATCCTGTAATCCTGTCTAATTCCACATTTTCTCCTTTTCTTTGCGTTCCCTGCCCCGTGAGATAGTTAAAAAAAAGAGCGAACTATATAAAGAGCAATTATCTAACGGGGTAAACGCCTTTGCGTGATAATTCTTATACTGAAAGTTATGAATAATTTAGTCCACGTGCTTAATTTTACGTTTGGTAATAAATTATTGAGCATGGTCTAAAAATTATAAAAGTTGTTTACACTATCAGATAAATTGCATATTTTGATTATACACATTGTTATTACAACGAGATTATTGGAATAAAAGAATTCTAAAATTACTATAGTCATCCTTCGAAAGCCTCAACATTACCGAGAACCTCAGAGTAACGGCATAATTGGCACAGTAAAAATAAATGTACTACCTTTATTTATTTCGCTTTCAACTTTTATGCTACCTCCATTTTGGACAATAAATTCTTTGCATAATATTAAACCAAGCCCACTGCCTTCTTCTTTATTTGTACCCATTGTTGAGATATTAGAATCTATTTCAAACAACTTACTTATGTCGGCTTTATTTATTCCAACTCCATTATCTTTAATAGAAATTTCAATAAATTTATCATTTGTTTTTGCCTCAACTTTAATTTCACCATTGCTACCTGTAAATTTTATTGCATTCGATAATAAATTAATTATTACAATATTCAGCATCATCATATCTGCAAATACATTCAAATCATCAGAAATGGATGATTTAATTATAATATTTTTGTTTTTAGCGGCAGGGTTACAATTAGTGACTTTTTTATTTATAACAGATTTCAGATTTATATTTTCGGGATTAAAAGCCAAAACACCCCGTTGCGATTTTGACCACAACAAAAGATTCTCCAACAGATTGTATAAATTTCCTGATGCTTCGTGAAGTTCAACAAGATTCTCATATATTTCCTTACTGCTGAAATTGGAATAATTATTAATAGTTTGTTGTAACAAATATTTAAAAGCATTTGCCGGATTTTTTAAATCGTGTGCTATTATTGAGAAAAATTTATCTTTGGTTGCATTAATTTCTGTTAATTTTTCACGGGCTAATTTAAGCTCTATATGTGTTGCTACGCGGGCTAATAATTCAGGTACATTAAAAGGCTTAGTTATATAATCAACTGCTCCGATTTCAAAACCATGTAATACTTTTTCCAATTCAGTTGCTGCAGTTAGAAAAATAACTGGAATTTCTTTTGTTTTTGGATCTGCTTTTAGCATTTTGCATACCTCAAAACCATTCATTCCGGGCATTTGAATATCGAGTAAAATTAAATCGGGAGCTTTTGTTTTTACCGATTGAAGTGCCTGAGTACCAGACGAAGATATGCCGATATTGTATCCTTTATCGTAAAGAATATTACCCAATACCTGAATATTTTGAGGAGTATCGTCAACAATTAATATTAAAGGTTTTTTAGCTGTTTCCATATTTTAATTTTAGGTATATTTTAAAATAATTATTTCTTTGAGATTACTTCACTTCGTTCGCAATGACACTCCATTTTTCGTCATTGCGAAAGAGGAACGACTGAAGCAATTTACACTTGTAATTATTAAATTGTGAGGTAGAGTTGTGGAGATTGCTTCGTACCTCGCAATTACGTGTCATTTGCATGGTTTTTAGAGATACCAAATATATTTGTTATTTATGCGAATTAAGGGTTAAATTTTTTTTCGTTCCGTTAGGAACGGCATATTGGTAGAAAAGATAATTATATATAAATCAATAGTTCCGTAGGAACGAAATATTTCAAATATATCATACCTACGGCATTTATGTTGGTAACTGTTATTTATTTCTACCAATATATTTTCCCTACGGGACTTTTAGATTTTAACCCTTGATTCGCATTATTTATTAATAAACTCTTTTAATTGTTTTAAATTATCTAAAATCTTCTCGATATTAAATGAAATAATATTCTTTATTATGTTATTACAATGTTCATCAATGAATGCAATTTTATTTTTTACATTAAATTTTTCTAATTTTTTAACAAAATCCTGTAATTCGTCAATATTTAATGCTTCCTGTAACTTTGTAATTGAGGGCATGAATTTAGCAACAATTTCTTCTTTAACTTTTGCCGATAATTTTATTTGTTTCAGAACAACGGGCTTCTCTGTTAAATGTTTTTCATGTTCTTTTATATTTTCAGTTAGTTCTTCGTAAGGCAAATATTTAATCAGTTTTTCCAATAATTCATTTTTGTAAATTGGCTTAATAAGAAAATCATCTGCAACTTTTTCAAACTGTTCTTTCTGTTGTTTCATACCCGAAGCTGAAAGTGCAATTATCGGAATATCTTTTAATGCATCATCCGATTTAATAATATTAATAGCAGTGTATCCATCCATAACAGGCATCTGCATGTCCATCAAAATAATATCGGGGCGTTGTTTGCGTATAGCGTTTAAACATTCTTCACCGTTTTCGGCTTCAATAATTATAATTTTAAGTGATTCGAGATATCCTTTTACAACCATACGGTTCGAAAGAATATCTTCTGCTAAAAGCAGGACAGGATTTTTAAATCTGATTTTTGAAAATAGTTTGTTTTCATTATTTTTGTTTTCATCAATTCTTAATGAAGATATTTCTATATTAAAAATAGAAAAGCTAAAAACCGAACCTTTACCAATTTGACTTTCAACAGAAATTGTTCCTCCCAGCAATTCCACCAACCGTTTTGTAATGCTCAAACCTAAACCAGTGCCCCCATACTTATGACTATCTTTGTGTTCTATTTGCAAAAATGGTTCAAATATGCTTATTAACTTATCAGAGGGAATACCAATACCAGTATCTTTTATTGTAAACTTCAAGTCAGCTTTACTGCCTTTAGTATTGTCTTTTGGAATAATATTTACTGCAATATCAACAGAACCTTTATGAGTAAATTTTACAGCATTTCCAATAAGGTTGAATAAAATTTGCTTTAAGTATTTTTCATCAGTAATTATACTTTCGGGGATATCATCTAAAATTTGAATATTTAATAACAAACCTTTTTCTTTTGCTTTTAATTGAAAAACAGAATGAATTTCTTTAATAATATTTTTCAAACTTACCGGCTGATAATCAATAACCATTTTGCCCGCTTCCACTTTAGACAAATCGAGAATATCATTAATAAGACTCAATAAAACTCTACTGCTTTGAATAATGTTATCGAGATATTCGGTATATATGAGCTTTCCTGCAGTTTTTTCTTTAAGTATGTTCGAAAATCCAATAATGGCATTCAAGGGAGTGCGAATTTCGTGGCTCATGTTGGCAAGAAACTCGCTTTTCATTCTGTTTGCATCTTCGGCAGTTTTTTTTGCATTCGCACGGTCTTCTTCTATTTTTTTTCGTTCAGTAATATCTCTTTGGATAGCAAGGAACCCTATAATATCACCCGATTCATCAAAAACTGCGTTGGCAGAACCTTCAATGTGTATGAGTTTCCCGTTTTTGGTTTTATTAATCAAATCTCCCTTAATTACCTGCTTGTTCATGATTGCTTGCCAAAATGCTTCATAATCTTTTGTTTCCATCATCCCGCTTTTGAGGATACGTGGTGTAACCTTACCTACGACTTCGTCAGCTCTGTATCCATAAACCACAGTGAATTCGTTGTTTATAAAAGTGATTACGCCATCTTTATCTGTCATAAAAATAATTTCGCTTGAACTTTCAACTGCCTTGTTCAACTTTATCAGTTCTTTTTCTGCTTGTTTGCGTTGAGTAATATCATTAATAAAAACTAAAAATATTTTTTGAGAGGAAATGAAAACTGTGCTGATTTCCACATCAATTATTTTTCCGTCAGCACAACGATGTTTTGTTTTAAAACGATCCCAGCCCTGTTTAATTATTTTTTCGATATGTTCACGTGTTTTTTCTTCCGATTCTATTACTTCTATATCCGTAATATGCTTTGTAAGTAATTTTTCTCTCGAACATCCTAACATTAAACAATAAGCATCATTAACTTCCAGAATACGTCCTTCAGTATTAACAACCCAAAAACCATCGAGTGATGTTTTGATTAATGTTTCATAGCGTTCATTGCTTTCTAAAAGCAAATTTTCAGTTTCCTTATGCTCTTCAATTTCCAGAAAAAGATTTTTATTTATTACGGCAAGCTGTTCAGTTCTTTCTTCAACTCTCATTTCAAGTTCTGAGGTAAGTGCACGAATTTCTTCATCAGACTTGTAATGAATAATAATTTTTGCACCCAAAGAAGCAAATACTCTTAAAAATTCTTCATCCTCTTTTTTGCTGACATAACCATCTTTCAGATAAACATTAATGACCCCCAGCACAGTTTCGTCGTTTATAATTGGGATGCAATAATGTCCGTGAGGCGTAATCCCGTTATAAGTATTCTCGTGAGTTTCGTCGAGGTGTTGAGAGAAAACAATTTCGCGATTTAAGGCAGCCCTTCCGCAAAGACACCTTCCGAATGGTACAATGGCACATATATTTAATTGCAATTCATTTAAGTTTTTACTTACTTTTAATACCAATTCCTGTTGGTTTTCGGCGACTAAAAAAATTGCTCCTTTCGCTTCTAACGAAAGCCAACTTACGGATAATAATTTGTTTAATATCTTTTCTAATATTTCGTTCAGTGTCTGTTTTTGAAGAGTCATCTGCAAAACATCATAAAGCGATGATTGAATATCGTTGACCTTTATCAATTTCTCTGTTCGTTGTTTAACAATTTCTTCGAGCGAATTATTGTATTCTCTAATCTCATTTTGGCTATCTTGTAGTCTATGAATCATTTCCCACTTAAAAATGTCAAATATACCAAACAGGGCAATGGTTGTAAGAATAGAAGTTATTGTTCTAAATACTTGCACGGGAAATCCTGTAAAATCAAAAAAAGTTGTAGTATTTATGATATTTGCAGGAAAAAAATTACCTTCAACTCTCACAATTCCACATAAAATTGCCCATAAAAACATTGCTATTGAAATAACAATAAAATATGTTTTAACTACTTTACTTTCTTTTACTTCAGATTTGATGGAACTGAAATAGAGAATAAACCCTATACTTGCCATGATACCTGCGGGAAATCTGACGAAATATCCTACAAAAATATTAAAAGACTTTAAGTAATCTGATGAAAAGAAACTTGCAGAGAAAGTTATTAAAACACATACGGGCAAAAGCCACCAAGGAAGGATTTTTTTTGATAGATTAATTAATCTTCTTCCAAATTCAAATAAAAACAGGTAAGAAACCGAAGTAAATATTATTCCTATGTGATTTTTTGTTTCTTCTTTTATATCTGAAATAATAGTGGCAAAATCGCCAACGGAGTGCAGAAATGCGTAGGCAGCAAGCAGCCATAATATTTTTGCAAGTTTAAACCTGCTTTCTTTTTTTGGCATTAACAAAATGGCAATGCCCATTGTCAGAAAAGATAGTCCATATACAAAAAAAAAGTAGTTTATATTCTGATAAACCCACTGATGTATATTTTCCATAATTATTATGTTATTCAAATTTTATTTACACTCTCTGCCTTTGTTGGCAGTATTCTCCAACAATGGGCAGATTCGTTTAAAAAATTAAGCAATTCATTTTTTAAAGTATTTAACTGGTACTTAATAAATAATGAAATTTGATTAAACATATAAAGATATAGTCGGTAGCTATGGTAAAAAAAGAGTGTTTTAACGTGATATAGGGAAATTTTAGCGAGTATAATTACTTGGCTTTTCTTTTGTAATTTTGGCATTGTTAATATAGTATAGTTTTTATATATTTGTGCAATTATTAACTTAAATTAAAACAATATGGATAGTTGCCCAAAATGTAAGAGTACAAATTTTCGTAAAGATGGTATAGTTAAATCTAAGCAAAGGTATTTGTGTAAAGATTGTAAATATCGCTTTACAGTAGAACAAATAGGAAAGTCCAATAAAGTTAAAAGGGATGCGTTGATATTATATTTAGAAGGTTTGGGCTTTCGGTCAATAGGTAGATTTTTAAATGTGAGCCATGTTACTGTTTTTAATTGGATTAAATCCTTTGGAGAAAAACTAAATGAGTTTCGAAATTCAGGAGATATTGAAGTAGTTGAATTAGATGAGATGCACACATATATTGATTCAAAAAAAATTACTGTTGGATTTGGATTGCTGTTGATAGATATGGAAAAAGATTTATCAATTTCGTTGTTGGCGACAGGAGCACCAAAACAGGCAGAAGGTTATGGAAAAAGATAAAACAATATAAAATGGGTATAATAACAAGTGATTATTGGAATCCTTATGAAGCATTTATTCTGAAAGAGAAACATATTCAAACTAAAGCTGAAACATTTACAGTAAAAAGTTATAACATGCTTTTCAGGCATTTTTTAGCAAGATTAAGAAGGTAAACAAAATGTTATACAAAAGCAACATATATGTTGATTTATTCTGTAAAACTATTGATGTTTAAATGGAATAATAATTCAGATATACTTATTTAACAATGCCTGATTTTAATTATAAGATTTCAAAGCTAAATACTAAAATATCATCGGTTTGCATATTGTTACCCTGCCAATCTTTTAAATAATCTTTCAAATCTTTTTTAATTGTTTTAAGCGGTTTATTAGCTAATAAAGAAAGTTTATTTTCAAATCCTTTTCTGGTAATTTTTTTCTTGTTACTACTGTCAAACTGGTCAGTTATTCCGTCGGTAAACATAAATACTTTGTTGCCACTTTTAAGTTCAATTATTTGCTTATTAAAAACAGAATTATTGTTTTCTAATCCACCAATAGAAAATTTATTGGGAACAAGTTCTATAAAATGCTCATTGTTATAATAACAAATTGGTCTTTTGGCACCAGCATACTCTATTATGTTAGTTTTAGTATTAATTACGCAAATAGCTATATCCATTCCATCATGCGATAATGTAATTTCCTGTTTAAGGATTTTGCGAAATTTAGTGTTTAGCTTATTTAAAATTTCGGCTGGATCGTAAACTTTTCCAATATTCACAATTTCATAAAGAAAGTTATGTCCTAACATCGAAAGAAGAGCACCTGGTACTCCATGCCCTGTACAATCGGCAACAGCAACAATTAACAAGGGGGCATGCTCCCTTGTTGTTAATGTGTCATGCCCCATTGTTGTTATTTGAGTTGCAAAATAAAAATCGCCGCTAATTATATTTTTTGGTTTATAAATTACAAAATGTTCAATTCCGTTTTCAGTCAAAAAACTTAAATCAGGCAACAAGTTTTCCTGAATTCTTTTTGCATAATTAATACTGTCTTTAATTTTATTATAAGCTACATTGAGCTTGTTGTTTGTACTTTGAAGTTTAGTATTTAATGTTTCAATTTTTACGTTTTCAAATTCAATTTTTTCTTTAGATTTTTTTAGTTCTATATGTGTAGATATACGAGCTAACAGTTCGGCTGAATTAAACGGTTTTGTAATGAAATCAATAGCTCCAACTTCAAAACCTTTCAAAATGTTTTCTGTTTCGGTTGATGCAGTTAAGAATATTACCGGAATTTCTTTTGTTTCGAATTGACTTTTAAGAATTACACAAACTTCAAAGCCATCCATCTCTGGCATTTGAATGTCTAATAATATCAAATCGGGAGTTTTATTTTTTACAGATTGAAGAGCTCCTGCTCCTGAAGAAGCTATAGCAACATTATATCCTTTATTATATAAAATGTTTCCAAGTACCTGAATGTTTTGAGGAGTATCGTCAACAACTAAAATTAATGGTTTATTTTGTAAGTTCATCCTGTTAAATATTATTTACAAATATAGAATGTTAATAATAAAGTTAAATTAATTTACTGATGTTACGCATAAAATATCAAAAAATAGTCATTCTAACATTTCAAACTTTAATAACTCTTATTTTGCGATTAAATTTATTACAATTATTTCCCGCAAATATTATGTTACGCAATGCTCGCAATGCCCGCAAAGTTTTAAGCACGCAAAGTTAAAAAAAATCATTAATGATTTTTTTCATTGCGTGCTTACAGCAAGTTTAAATTTAAGTTGTAAACTTCTCATTAGTTATCGTTTTCATCCGATAGAGAGCAGATTTTTATTTTCATTGCGTACATTGCGCCTTTGCGAGATAATTTTTATGATTACTAAATAGCTCCTTATTTTCAATGACTTACAATTTATTAACATCAATTATCATTTTAGCCACAAAATTTGCGTAACGTGAGTTAATTTACATAAAATAAATGGTATCTTTAGATTATACACATTGTTAAGTATTGTGATTATAAAATAATATAAATTGCTAAAGTAATGTTTTAAGAGCCTCAACATGACCGAGAGCGTAGTTATCCTAAGGTTCTCGAAAGATGACTGAGAACCTTATTATGCAAATGCAGTCACTCTGAAGTTCTTGAAAGGTAACATTATTTATATTTTACTTTTTATTAAAGTATTCACAATTTCTCCAACATACATTCTATGAAAATCGCGTTTTGGATAATTTTTAATAATATTTTCGTCTAAAAAATTATTTGGGTTTATATCCTGAAAATATAATTTTTTACATTCCATAACAATTTTAGATTCAGCGTAATAAACAGAATGATTCTGACTTTCAACAGGGGTTAATCCTAACTCTTTCATTTTGTTAATTTCGCGACCTGATTTTGTGCCGGTTAACCGTAACATATCGCGATACTTTTCTTCAAAAAAACAAATTGTAAAATAATCGTTTTCTTCTATAAATTTATAAGTGTATCGAGGTGGGCGGACAAAAATAAAGGCTACTGGCTTGTTCCATAAATTACCCAAACCGCCCCATGATGCTGTCATATTATTAAAATTGTTTGGTTTTCCAGCCGAAATAAGCATCCAATCATTAGCTATAAGTTTTATAGCATTTTCATTTAATTTTTCGGGTAAAATATTTTTGAACATAAAATTATTTTTATGCAAATTTAATTATTTTATTTGTTTGACTCCAAAGGAGTCATAAGTATATAGAATTATGTTTGTTACAAACATTCGACCCTTTCGGGGTCGAACATTATTTTTTAGTTTTTCTTAAATTACTATTCAATATACTCTAAATGAAAGCATTATCGTTCCAAGGTACTTGAAGGATGACAGAGCTTTTAAAAGCATTTTGAGGTTTTAAAGCCATGATCTTTAATATAACAACTAACAATAATTTATTGATTTTAAAATTAAACGTAACTAATCAGTGTCAAAGTTAATTTGATTTTTTATTTAACATACAAGTTCTTCTCTCAAATACTATGTCACGCAAAGCTCGCAATGCCCGCAAAGTTTTAAGCCCGCAAAGTTAAAAAAAATCATTAATGATTTTTTTCATTGCGTGCTTACAGCGTGTTTACTATTCAAACCATAAAATCTCATAGTCATTTTTTCTTTTTACTTATTATAATTTTCTATATTAACCCCGTTAGATACCAATTTTTATTTTCATACCCCTTTCTATAGGAATTATATAACGGAGTGAATTGCGAACTTTGCGACTTTGCGTGACAATTTTTACGCATACTGAATAGTTACAATTAAACAAATTGAATTAAAAAAAATCTTAAAATACCTTAAAATATTTTTGTGTTTCAGAAATAAATTTCTATTTTTACCAAATGAAGATAAAAAACATTTTACTGTCATTTGCTTTAATTGTTGTGTTTCACGTATTTACACAGGCTCAAAAGGTTAAAACAGAAAAAGAAGTAGTTTCGGGTAACGAAATTTCTAATTCAGATTCTTTAAAAGGAACTAATATGTTACCATCAGAAAAAATTTACGGTAATTTGTGGGATACGTTGTATATTCGTTTAAGCCGAAATGCAAAAGTATCTGTTAATGATTCAGTTATATTAAAATTATTAACCGAAGAAAATTCAAATTTTTACATGCCAGTTCCAGGAAAAGTAATTTCGGAATTTGGTTGGCGACATGGACGTATTCACGCAGGCATTGATATTCAATTAAATAAAGGCGATTCTATTCATTCTGCTTTCGATGGAGTTGTTCGTATAAGCAGATATTTTAGTGGATACGGTAACATTGTTGTTGTGAGGCATTACAATGGTTTAGAAACCTGTTATGCACACATGTCGAAACGACTAACTAAAGTTAGCCAAATTGTAAAAGCAGGCGATGTTCTTGGACTTGGCGGAAGAACTGGTCATGCAACTTGTAATCATCTTCATTTTGAAGTTCGCTATTTGCAAGAGCCAATAAATCCACGTTTAGTTGTTAATTTCGAAAATCAAAAAATTAATAGTGATACACTTATTGTTTCGAACGACACTTTTTTTCACAGAAAAAATATTTCCAAAAAACATACAACAAATAAATCGGATTTAACTATTGATAAAAAGGGAAATTATTATTATATAAAACAAGGCGATACATTATATTCTTTAGCAAAAAGATATAATACCTCTGTTACATTACTTTGCAACAAAAACAATATTTCCGAAAAATCAACTTTAAGAATAGGGCAGAAACTTAAATTGTAAAATAATTAGTGTTTGTCCATAAAGTTTGATAAAACTTGCAAATTTATGTCATATTTTTAATTCTGAACTTATGAAGATAAGGCATAAAGGTATATGGTATAAGGGTTTAGCCGTCATTCCCTATTTCCTTATACCTTAATACCACTATATGCTATAAATTAAAAATGCTGATATTAGGAACAAACTCTAATTATTGGTGCAAGTGAGGTAAATTTCTCCTTAACTCGCTCGTAGAAATTTTAAATGCTAACCAATCAATTATATTATAGCAACTTGCATCGTTTTGATTATTAATATTCGAAAGTAATTTTATTTTTTGCTTAACTATATCGTTTGGGTTTATTTGGGAAGTACCTTTTTCGTAAAGTGTAATTTTTATTAAGCCAGCGGTGTCGGTTATATTAATATACAATCTTCTCCAAAAAATAAAGTTTACATTTTTTTTAAACAAAAATGCAATTTTTTTTTCTTTTATTTTGAATGCTGAACCGTAAAACTCGTACCGTAAATCTCCATCAAGGTATGTAGAACCAATTTCCAAACTGGGTTTTCTTTCTTCGGGCGAAATTTTAGATATTCTTTCAATTAGCTCATTAAGTTTATTTATTAAAGGTTCTATTTTTTGAATATTTTCTTTAATTATAACACTTTCCTCTCTCGTATCTTGAGTGTAAACAGTATTTTTTTCTTTTTGTCGTTTCTCAGCTTCGTCAATCCAACTATTCATTTTAATTAATTAATAATTGGCTAAAGATAATTTAATATAAATATAAAAAAAACATTTTACAACATATTTTATCAACAAATATTTAACGGGATAAATGCGATTGTTTCGCTATGTTGTTATACTTTGAATGGTCATAGAATGCGTTTCTTTAACAAGCGACAGTAGGCAGTAGCAGTAGGCATGGCTGCCTACAGCTGCTGCCAACTATAATAAGTACGGTGTTCCCGTTTTTTAGTATAAAGCTCAATGAAAAACGCCTAGCTTATTAGTAGTGTCTAACTGCATAAATAATCTATATTATTAAAACATATAACACTTAACAAAAAATGATAAATTTTTAAGTATGTCTAATGGAATTGAAAGAAACG